>CALNCF010000064.1 GCA_937875035.1 uncultured Sphingobacteriaceae bacterium
GGTGTTCTTCGGGTTTAAGTTCAGGATCTGCTTAACAACTGCGTAGGCTTCTTTCTGCTGACCGGAATTGGCCAGTCCCTTTGCTTTCTTCAGCAGTAATTCTTCATTGACCGGATCGATGGCAAGCCCGAGATCAGCTACCCTGATGGCATCTGAAGGGTGATCCGACCAAAGCTCCACATCGCACCAGGCGCTGTAAGCGTCTATGTTTTTCGGATCACGATCAATGGTTTCCCTGAAACAATAGCGCGCCGAATCGTATTGCCGGTCCCAGGCGTACAGCCGCCCCAGGAAGATACGGATATCAGAGTAGCCCGGACTTGTTTGCAAAGCGGTGTAACAGAGGTTTCTGGCTTCAGCCTTCTTCCCATTGAAGCCAAGCTCCCGTGCTTTCGCGAACAGTTCATCGCTACCCATAGGCTGATTATCCTGGGCAGCGAGATCAGCAGTAACGAGCACCAGCAGACCGGTTATGAATAATCGGAAGAGGCTATGCATGCAGTAGTCTTATTCACTGTACAAAGGGAAATCCTTCATCCATGAATTTACTTTTTTTCTGACAGACTTAATCGTTTTTTCATTTTCAGGATTCATCAGCACTTCATCGATCAGTTCTACGATCTGGTCCATATGCTTTTCTTTCATACCCCGTGAAGTGATCGCTGCCGTGCCCACACGGATACCGGAGGTTACAAACGGCGACTTATCGTCGAAAGGAACCATGTTCTTGTTGATCGTAATATCGGCCAGTACCAGCGCATTCTCTGCCGCCTTCCCGGTGATGTTCTTGTTGCGCAGGTCGATCAGCATCAGGTGGTTGTCTGTGCCGCCGGAAATGATTTCATAACCACGTTTGGTAAATGCCTTAGCCATGGCTTGCGCGTTCTTTTTCACCTGTAAGATGTATTTGAAATAACCTTCGCTCAGTGCTTCACCGAAAGCTACGGCCTTCGCTGCGATCACATGCTCCAGCGGACCGCCCTGTGTGCCCGGGAATACGGCGCTGTCGAGAATCTGCGACATCATTTTTACTTCACCCTTCGGTGTTTTCAATCCCCATGGGTTAGCGAAATCCTGTCCCATCATGATCAGTCCGCCGCGTGGTCCGCGTAAGGTCTTGTGTGTAGTAGTGGTTACCACATGGCAATGCGGCATCGGGTCGTTCAGTAATCCACGGGCGATCATGCCTGCCGGGTGTGAAATATCGGCCAGCAATAAAGCGCCTACCTTGTCTGCTACTTTACGCATCCGGGCATAATCCCAATCGCGGGAATAGGCCGAGGCTCCGCAGATGATCAGCTTTGGTTTTTCCTTGACAGCTGTCTTTTCGAAAGTATCGTAGTTGATGAGCCCGGTTTCCTTTTCTACGCCGTAAAAGCTGGGTGTATACAATTGCCCGGAGAAATTCACCGGGGAACCATGTGTCAGGTGTCCGCCATGAGAAAGGTCGAAGCCGAGTATTTTGTCGCCCGGTTTCAGCAGCGCCAGCATCACGGCAGCATTTGCCTGCGCGCCGGAGTGTGGCTGCACATTTGCCCATGCAGCGCCGAAAAGCTCTTTCACCCGGTCGATGGCCAGTTGTTCAACCTGGTCAACCACCTCACATCCACCATAATAACGCTTTCCCGGGAGCCCTTCAGCATATTTGTTCGTCAGGCAGGAGCCCTGGGCTTCCATCACCTGGTTACTTACAAAGTTTTCGGAAGCGATCAGCTCGATGCCATGCTCCTGTCTTTCCTGCTCTTTTTCAATGAGTTTAAAAATCTGTTTATCTCTCTTCATGTCTGGTTTTTCAATAATTGGAACGGGCTAAAAATAAGTAAAGTTTTAGTAAAATCACGTTTTATAAACCGGGGCTAAATTTTAAAAATATTGTAACTTCGGGGCTTAATTAAACCTAAGACCCTGTACAG
Organism: uncultured Sphingobacteriaceae bacterium; assembly: GCA_937875035.1. Lineage (GTDB taxonomy): Bacteria > Bacteroidota > Bacteroidia > Sphingobacteriales > Sphingobacteriaceae > CALNCF01. Next base: position 1,914 of record CALNCF010000064.1, read on the forward strand.
GCACCTTGCAGGTGTTTATCTAACCAGAGAAGATCATGACCATGAAAGCTATTATACCGGTAGCGGGAATAGGAAGCAGGCTCAGACCCCATACGCATACACAGCCGAAAGCGCTGGTTCCGGTAGCGGGTAAACCGATATTAGGTCATATCATCGACAGCATTACAGATGCAGGCATTAACGAGCTGATCTTCGTGATCGGTTACATGGGTGATAAGATCCAGAATTACATTGTACAGAAATACGCGCACCTGAACGTGCATTTCGTGGTCCAGACCAATAAGGAAGGGATCGGACATGCCATATGGACGGCCCGGGAGCATGTGAGCGAAGGCGATGAAGTGCTGATCGTATTGGGAGATACTATTTTCGATATCAACCTGAAGACCATGATCGATTTGCCTTTCTCGGCCTTAGGCGTGAAGAAGGTGGAAGATCCCCGCAATTTCGGGGTGGTGGAGCTGGATGAAGAGGGCTTTATTACCCGGGTGGTGGAGAAGCCCCTGATCCCTAAATCGAATATGGCGATGGTAGGGTTGTATAAGATCCGCGAAGCGAAGCAGCTCATGCAGGCGCTCAACTATAACATCGAGAATAACCTGCGTACACATAATGAGTTCCAGCTGACCGACGGCCTTATGAAGATGATCGCAGAAGGGGTAAAGATCCAGACGTTCAAGGTGGAAGACTGGTACGATTGCGGTAAGAAAGAAGTGCTGCTTGCTACCAATACCATGCTCCTGAACCGTCGCAGCAGCAAGGAAGTGCCGGTGTTCCCGAATACCATTATCATCCCGCCGGTGAGCATTGCTGAGAACTGCCGCATCCAGAATTCGATCATTGGTCCGAATGTTTCCATCGGGGAGAATACCTATGTAGACCATTCTATCCTGAAGAACTCCATTATCGGTTCGTATTCGCAGCTCGAAGATGTGGTGCTCAAAGATTCTCTCGTAGGCAGCGATGCTTCGCTGAAAGGCCTTAGCCAGAGTCTTAATTTAGGCGACAGCACCGAGATCAGTTTTTCATAAAAAAATTTCCAAACCTATTAAAAGCATACCACGCGTGAGAAGATTCGTTTTTATTGCAGGCATCCTGTTCATTTCATTTCAATCCATTGCGCAGACTGCGCCCTACCGTAAAAAAGTAATTCATAAAGTAACCAATGCGCTGGTGGAAGAGTACGACCTGGTCGATTCCGCAAGTACGGTAAAGAACGGCTATTATGCCCGTTATTATACCGATGGAAAAGTGCGTAAGACCGGCAGCTTTGCCAATAATCTGCGTAGCGGCGTATGGAGCTTTTATGATGATAACGATAAGCTGATTCAGCGATATAATTATACCACGGGTATGGGCCTGTTCGTCCCTTCCGATACCATCGCGACATATTACCTGAGGATGGCCGGGGTGGACACCAATTTTTATTCCACGCTGCAAAGCCCGCCGCTCTTTATCGGGGGCATTGTGGAGCTGAGGGATTTCATCGGTCAGAACCTGCGTTACCCGACCATCGCGAAGCAAAACGGCATAACGGGTAATGTAGTGGTTACCTTCTTTGTGAATTCAAATGGGTATATTGAGACGCCTAAAATTGTAAAGCCTTTAGGCTATGGCTGCGAAGATGAGGTATTGCGTGTGGTAAATTTACTGCCACGCTTTATCCCGGCCAGGAGACAGGGCTCGGATACCCGCCAGCAGTATTACATGGTCTTTACATTTGAATCGAAAAAATAATGAATAACCGCATTACACAACTCTTCGGGATCGAATACCCGGTGATCCAGGCAGGCATGATCTGGTGCAGCGGCTGGCGCCTGGCCTCGGCTGTTTCCAATGCCGGGGGCTTAGGACTGATCGGGGCGGGCTCGATGTACCCTGCGGTATTGCGCGAACATATACAGAAATGCAAGGCCGCTACAGACAAGCCCTTTGGTGTGAACCTGCCCTTGCTGTATCCCGACATCGAAACCCATGTACAAACGATCATTGAAGAAGGGGTGAAGATCGTTTTTACTTCTGCCGGAAACCCTGCGACCTGGACCGCTAAGCTGAAAGAGCATGGCATTACAGTGGTGCATGTGGTGGCCAATACACGGTTCGCCAGGAAATGTGAGGATGCCGGTGTGGACGCGATCGTTGCCGAAGGCTTTGAAGCAGGCGGACATAACGGGCGCGAGGAAACCACGACCATGTGCCTCATACCGATGGTGCGCGAGGCGACCCGCCTTCCGCTAATCGCTGCCGGGGGCATTGCTACCGGAAGAGGCATGCTGGCCGCCATGGCCCTGGGCGCTGATGGCGTACAGGTAGGCTCACGCTTCGCGGCTTCCGAAGAATCCTCTGCGCATGATAATTTTAAAAAGAAGATCACCGATATCGGAGAGGGTGAGACCCTGCTATCGCTGAAGCAGCTGACCCCAGTTCGGCTGGTAAAGAACGAGTTCTTCCAGCAGGTAGCGGCGGCGGAAGCAAAGGGTGCCGGCAAGGAAGAGCTCTTGCAATTGCTTGGCCGCGCCCGCGCTAAAAAGGGAATGTTCGAAGGCGATCTCGTAGAGGGAGAGCTGGAGATCGGCCAGGTTTCCGGGCTGATCCACGAGGTAAAGCCTGCTGCGGATATCCTGCGGGAGATCTGGGACGAATACCAGCAGGTGAGAAAAGAAATGTGTAATTGGTAATGTGAACATGAGCGATAAGCAACATATCAATATCAGGGTGTACGGTCGTGTGCAGGGAGTATATTACCGCGATTCGACCAAAGCCGTAGCCGACCAGCTCAGCATCACCGGCTTTATCCGGAATGAAGAAGACGGTTCGGTATACCTGGAGGCCGAAGGGGCGCCCTTTATGATGGAGCAGTTCCTCGAATGGTGTGCCGAAGGTCCGGAACGTGCCAATGTGGAACGGCTGGAGCAAGAGGAAGCCGCGCTTCAGAACTTTACTAATTTTGTGGTTAGAAGATCATAGCAATTGTCATCTCTCAAAAAACTGGCTTCGCAAACTGCCTACTATGGCCTGAGCAGCATTCTCGGAAGAATGCTGAACTACGCCCTGGTGCCCCTGCATACCCGCATATTAACCAGCCAGCTTGACTATGGTATTGTCGGGGAGCTTTATTCCTACGTATCATTCCTGAACATCATCTTTTTATACGGCATGGAAACGGCATTCTTCCGTTTCGCTACCCGCGATAAAGGCGCGGAACAGACCTGGTATTCGAATGCCTTTACCTCGGTGCTTACATCCTCGGTGATCCTCACCGGTCTGATGATCTTCTTTTCCGGTGATATTCTTCAATGGCTGCAGCCGGAAGGCAGCCCGGCGGTGTACCTGCAGGAATATGTAATTTACTTCGCCCTGGTGCTCGGGCTCGATGCCATCAGCGCCATACCCTTTGCCAAGCTTCGCCTGGATAACCGTCCGCTGAAATTCGCGGGCATCAAGGTCTTCGGCATTGCTGTCAACGTATTGCTGAATGTATTCTTCCTGGTGTACTGCCCGTATGCCCTGAAGCAGGATGCTTCCAGCTGGGTAGCTTCGATATATACAGAGGGCCGCCCGCTGCACTATATCTTCCTGGCTAACGTAGTGGCGAGTGTGGCGCCGCTGATCCTGCTTTACCGCGAGATCCTGTCTGCCCGGATCCGGATTCACTGGCAGCAGCTTAAGCCGATGCTGGTGTACAGCCTGCCCCTGCTTTTTGCCGGGCTGGCAGGGATGACCAACGAAACCATGGACCGTATCCTGCTGAAATACTACCTTCCCGGAACCGTGGAAGAGCGGCTCGCGCAGATCGGTGTGTACAATGCGGCCTATAAGCTTTCCATTTTTATGACCCTGGCCATCCAGTCTTTCCGGATGGCGGCCGAGCCCTTCTTCTTTTCTATGTATAAGGAGAGCAATTCAGCAGAGGTCTATGCCCGGGTGATGAAATATTTTGTGATCGTATGCTGTATGATCTTTTTAGGGGTGATGCTGCACATCGATATTATTGCAGAGCTGATCGGTGGCTTATACCGTGCCGGGATCTTCGTGGTGCCGGTACTGCTGATGGCCAACCTGTTCTTTGGCATCTACCTCAACCTTTCGATCTGGTACAAGCTAACCGAAAAAACCATGTATGGCACCTATTTTACCCTGTTCGGAGCCTTTCTGACCATCCTGCTCAATATCCTCTGGATCCCGCATTATGGCTATGAAGGCTCGGCTTATGCCACACTCATCTGTTATTTAATGATGGCCGTGGCATGCTATATCACCGGGCAGAAATACTACCCGATCCCGTACCCACTGGGTAAGATCATTGGGTATATGGCCTGTATGCTGGCTGTTTATGGATTGAGCTGGCTGACCAGGAAATACCTCTTCGAAGCAGGTACCCTGGCCGCGCAGCTTGTCAATTCATTCTTATTTGTTTTCTTTGTCATATCCGTTTATTATGCCGAACGGAAATCATTACTGCGAAAAACGTATGCGAATTAAAATTATAAATCATTCGGGACATGCTTTGCCGGCTTATGAAACCAGCCTGTCGGCCGGGATGGACCTCCGTGCCTTTGTGCCGGAAACGGTTACAGTTCAGCCGATGGAACGTAAGATGATCCCTACAGGGATCCATATCGAATTGCCTGCGGGCTATGAGGCCCAGGTACGCCCGCGCAGCGGACTTGCCTGGAAGCATGGCATTACCGTGCTGAACTCGCCGGGAACCATCGATGCCGATTACCGGGGCGAGATCAAAGTCGTGCTGATCAATTTCGGCAGCGAAGCGTTCGAAGTGAAGAACGGAGACCGGATCGCTCAGATGATCATCTCCCGCTTCGAGACCATTGTCTGGGAACCGGTATCCGAATTAACCGAAACCGAACGCGGAAGCGGAGGCTACGGTCATACCGGAGTCTGATACAACACAATAGATAATTAACAGAATAAAAGCCCGTGCCGGCATTTTGCAGGGCAGGGCTAACGCTCAACACACACACGATGAAAATTATTGTACCAATGGCGGGTATGGGAAAGAGAATGCGCCCGCATACGCTCACGACTCCAAAGCCGCTCATCCCTGTAGCAGGGAAACCGATCGTTCAGCGATTGGTGGAAGACATTGCAAAGGTCTGCGGACAGCAGGTCGATGAAGTAGCCTATATCATTGGCCGTTTCGGGAAAGAAGCCGAAGACGGGCTGATCCGCATTGCGGAAAGCCTCGGCGCGAAAGGCTCTATTTATTACCAGGATGAGCCCCTGGGTACGGCGCATGCAATTTACTGCGCGGAAAAAAGCCTGTCGGGACCGGTTGTGGTAGCCTTTGCGGATACCCTTTTCACCGCCGATTTCACCCTCGACCCGGATAAGGACGGGATCATCTGGGTTCAGCAGATCGAAGATCCCCGCCAGTTCGGCGTGGTGAAGATCGATGGCGACAATGTCATTACCGATTTTATAGAGAAACCCCAGGAATTTGTATCCGACCTGGCCATCATCGGCATCTATTATTTTAAAGATGGTGACTACCTGCGCAACGAGATCAAATACCTGTTAGACAACGATATTAAGGATAAGGGGGAGTTCCAGCTGACAAATGCGCTGGAGAACATGAAGAGCAAGGGCACCCGTTTCTCACCGGGTAAGGTAGTTGAATGGCTCGATTGCGGTAACAAAGATGCGACAGTGTACACCAATCAGCGGGTATTGGAGTTTATCAAAAATGAGCCCGGACTGGTAGCGGCATCAGCGAAAGTGACAAATTCGGTGATCATCCAGCCTTCGTACATTGGCGAGAATGTGGAAATAACCAATTCGATTGTTGGTCCGCACGCTTCTGTAGGGAATAATACCAGGCTGACAAATACCGTTGTTAGCAATAGCATTATACAGACCCACGCGAAGATCAGCCATGCACAGATCACGAATTCCATGATCGGGCATTACGCCGAATACAGGGGGGAAGCCCAGGAGCTAAGCCTGAGCGATTACTCAACGATTGTAAAATAGATAAATGATTAAAAACAGTAGATTTCAGGTGGTCGGCATTGGTTTCAGGGTATTCGCCCTGGCGCTGGCAGTGACGGTGGCTATGCATGCCGATGCATCTGCCCAGGGGAAGAAGGAAAAGAAAGACAAGAAAGCAGCTGCCCGGAAAGAGCGAACGAAAGATTACAAAGCCATCTCCGGAGAAGACAGCCTGAAAGTACAATACCTGTTCTTCGACGGGCTGAAAGAAAAGACCCTGGGCAACCACGATGCGGCGCAGGCTTTCTTCCGTAAAGCCCTGAGCATCGACCCGGGTAACGACGGGATCATGTACGAGCTCGGGCAGACCTATGTGGTGATGAGCAAATTCGACGAAGCGCTGGTGCTTTTTAAGGAAGCCGCACGGCTCAACCCTAAGAACGAATGGTACCTCATCAGCGTAGCCAGCATTCTCGAGCAGAAAAAACAATACAAGGAAGCCGCGGGCGTAATTGAACGCCTCATCAGCCTGAACCCTGAAAAAGTAGACTATTACTTTGATTACGCGTCGATGCTTTTGTATGATGCAAAGCTCGAAGATGCTATTAAAACCTATAACACCATCGAATCGAAGATCGGGGTGAACGAGGACGTGTCTATCCAGAAAGAAAAGATCTGGCTGAAGCTGGGCAAGACCGACAAGGCCATTGCCGAGATCCAGGCGCTGATCCAGCACAACCCTAAGGAAAGACGCTACCGGATGATGCTCGGCGAGATCTACCTGGCGAATAATATGGAAGATAAAGCCTTCCAGGTTTACCAGGATGTATTGAAACAGTTTCCCGGCGACCCTTTCGCGCACCTGGCGCTGGCCGATTACTACCGTTCCAAAGGAAAGGAAGAGGAATCGTTCGGAGAGCTGAAGGCAGCCTTCTCCAGCAACGACCTCGATATTGACCATAAGGTCCGGATCGTATCAGCATATTTCGCCCTCCTGTCAGATGAAAAGATGAGAAAGAAAGCCCTGGAGCTTACTACCCTCATGACGGAAACGCACCCCGAAGAGGCGAAAGCCTTTGCCATTCATGGTGATTTCCTGTACCAGGACCGGCAGCTGAAAGAAGCGCGCGCCGCCTACGAAAGAACCATCCAGCTCGATAAGAATGTATTTGCCGTATGGCAGAACCTCATGTTTATTGACGCGGAGCTTTCTGATTATAAAGCCTTGCTGCAAAGCAGCGAAGATGCCCTGGTGCTGTTCCCTAACCAGGTGATCCTGTACTATTTTAACGGTGTAGCGAAGTTCCAGCTGAAAGATTACAACGGCGCCATTACATCTTATAAGAACGGCCTCTCCCTGAATCCTGATAACCAGGATCTCGAAGCCCAACTGAATGCGGGCCTGGGAGATGCGTATCATTCGCTCGAAAGGCACAAAGAATCGGATGCGAGCTATGATGCCGCGCTGGCGCTTCGTCCCGACGAACCCTTTGTGCTGAATAATTATGCCTATTACCTTTCGCTCCGGAATGAGCAGATGGAAAAGGCAGAGAAGATGTCGAGGCGTTCGAACGAGCTGGTACCGAACACTTCTTCTTTCGAAGACACTTATGCCTGGATACTATACAAGCTGGGACGCTATGAAGAAGCCAGGACATGGATCGAGAAAGCTATGCAGAACGGAGGCTCAGGCAGCTCGACCATCGTAGAGCATTATGGTGATATCCTGTTCAGGCTCGGGCAGAAAGAGCTCGCGGTAGCGAACTGGCAGAAAGCAAAAGAATTTGGAGAGGGTTCTTCGTTATTGAACCGCAAGATCTCGGAACAGAAATTAATTGAATAAAGAGCCCTTCATGAAGAAATTACTGGTGATGATCTTTGCCGGATCGGCCCTGCTGTTCACAGCCTGCCGTTCCAGGAAGCATATGGTGGATGTGCCCTCGGCGGGAAGCCAGGCGGTATCTGCCGACGCGCAGAAGAAAGCTGAGCTGGTCTCCCGCATCTCTGGCGCGGCTCTCGATTTCCGTTACCTTGCCGCAAAAGCAAGGGTATCGGTAGACAAGGATGGCAAGAATACGAATATCAGCTTCAACATCCGCATGAAAAAGGATGAGAAGATCTGGATCTCGGTGACCGCGCTGGGAGGGATCGAAATGGCCCGCGTGCTACTCGATACCGGCAAGGTGGAGATCCTCGATCGCATCAACAATAAATACATCCGCCAGGATTATGAATATATCTCGGAGCTCTTAAAGAATGAGGTAGATTTCTTCCTGGTGCAGGACCTGATGCTGGGAAATATTCCATCCCGCATCCTTGCACAGCCCGCTTCTATGAAGACCTCGGCAGATGCCATAGAGATGAAGGGTAAGTACCGGGATTCCGGTTTCAAAACCGTGTTCTCCCCGGCTACGTTTCGCCTGATCAGCCTGCTGCTGGAAGACACTGAGCTTAAGCAAAGCCTCGCGGTTTCGTATGGCGATTTCCGCCCGCTGGACCAGCAGACTTTTCCCTTCTTGATAAATTCATTGGCAGGTTCTGAAAAAGAATCCGTAAAATTGGAGGTTCAATACACGAAAGTAGAAAAGGTTGAATCCCTTGAATTCCCGTTCAGCGTTCCCAAGAAATATGACTAAAATTACCCGGATAGCTTTTGTTTTTATATTGATTTGTTGTTCATCGCTGCTGTTCGCGCAGAGCAAGCAGGACCTGGAGCAGAGAAAGAAAAAGCTGGTCAAAGATATTGAGCAGACCTCTAAAGTGTTGAAGGA
>CALNCF010000065.1 GCA_937875035.1 uncultured Sphingobacteriaceae bacterium
GACTAATTTATGAATAATAATACACTTATGAACCCCTAATTATGTAAGGCTTTGGGAATAAGGGGATGGATGAAGCAGGAAACGGCTGTAGCCTGTACGCTCCGCAGAAGGCATGCTGAAAATGTGTACTTTTACGCCCGGGTTTTTTCAGCCTGCATACAACATACGTGAATACAGAAACAATCATTATAGGAGCAGGGGCCTGCGGACTGATGTGTGCCGCGCAGGCGGGCTACCTGGGTAAAAAGGTATTGCTGCTGGAGAAGAATGAAAAGCCCGGCGCCAAGATCCTGATCTCGGGTGGCGGACGCTGCAATTACACGAACAAGTATGCATCGAGCGAGCAATTTATTTCCGGTAACGAGCATTTCAGCAAGTCGGCCTTTGCCCGCTGGACCGTACAGGATACCATTCAGTTCTTTGAAAGCTATGGGATAGAAGGGAAGGAGAAAACGCTGGGGCAGCTTTTCCCGGTAACGAACAACGCGCGTGATATTGTAAAGGTGTTCACCGGGATTTGCGAGGATTTCGGACAGGAGATCCGTTGTAATACCGAAGTACGGAAGGTAGAGAAGACCGCCGGAGGCTTTGTGCTGGATGTGATCAGCAACGGGAAGGAAGAGCAGCTTCATTGCGAAAAGCTCGTGGTTGCCGCCGGGGGCCTGCCGATCCCGAAAATGGGCGCTACCGATATCGGGCTGCAGATCGCGCGCGGCTTCGGCATAGCGGTAACGAAAACTGCCCCGGCGCTGGTTCCGCTGGTGATCGGTTACCAGGACCGGGAATGGTATGAGCAGCTATCCGGTACCAGTGTCTTCACCCGTGTAAGTAACGACCAGATCTCTTTCGAAGAAAATATACTCTTTACACATTGGGGGCTGAGTGGTCCCGCCATCTTACAGATCTCATCCTATTGGAAGCCGGGCGAAACGATCACGATCGATTTCCTGCCGAACCAGGATATTCTCCAAATGATCGAAGCCGACAGGCTGCAAAACGGGAAACGCATGCTGGGTAATTACCTCGCCATCTTCCTTCCCAAACGGATCGCCGAAGCCATGGGCGTTTACCTGCCCCTGGAAACGAACCTGGCCTCGCTCAGCAAGGCAGAAATAGAAAGAACCGCAGAGGTGATCCATCGTTTCCGGGTGACCCCGGCGGGAGATAAGGGGTATGAGAAAGCAGAAGTGATGAGGGGCGGCGTCGATACGAATGAGCTGTCATCCAAAACGCTGGAGGCGAAAAAGGTTCCCGGTTTGTTTTTTGGGGGAGAATGCGTGGATGTGACGGGATGGCTGGGAGGGTACAACTTCCAGTGGGCCTGGGCCAGCGGCTATGTGATCGCGCAGCAGCTGTAAAAAGAAAAAAATGTTGTTATGAAAAAATAAAAAGGCCGGGTTGGACCGGCCTTTCTTCGTATCAGGTTCAGTACTTTTCCCTGTATTGCTTTTCCAGACTTTCCCGGTGATCGGGATGCGCGATCCGGATCAGCTCGCGGGCGCGCTCATTCAGGTTCT
>CALNCF010000066.1 GCA_937875035.1 uncultured Sphingobacteriaceae bacterium
CCTGGCCAGCTCATCACCCGCAATAGTATAATAGAATTCAAGCTGGTTATCACCCTTACGGATCACATTGTCGTTTACGCTGATGCTTCGTTTCAGGGTATTATAGAAATCCTGGCCTCCGAACTGGGCTTCGATAAACTCGGTACCTAACAGGTTATTCGTCTTTCTGCCCTGGAGCAGCTGGAAATCCACGTGCTTATACGTAGTATCATGGGTCGCCTTATCTATCTCATAATAGTTGAATCGCATGAACATGTTATACATCCGGCCATTTTTGGCAGCGGTCCATTTAAAACGCGCCGTAGCATAGCCTGCATTATTTTTAATGGCGATCTCGAAGGAAGCATTCCCGGAATAGTTGAACTTGTTTACGATCGGGGCCCTGGCACGGGTAATTACAGAGTTGTCGCCGGCACGCTTCACTACCAGCTCATAAATATGTGCCTGGTTGATCACGATGCCCGGAGGAGTCCGGTACAGGCGATTATTAGGTCCGCCGAAGATCCCTTGCGACTTAGGTACATCAACCGCTGTCAGTATATGGGTATTCACCAGGGTCGTACCGTTGTACTGGTTCAGCTCCACCAGTAGATTACCCGGAAGATAGATCGAATCCGGCTCCTGTGCGGCGATCAGCGCGCTTTGGTTTTCCGGGAGATATGCTTTGTTGATTCTGAAATAATGAACGGAATCGTCTTTATTAATCAGGCCATAAACAACCGGCACCTCTTTGTAGGGAGCCGTAACGTCAAAATCGGTAGAGCATGAGGAAAACACGCCTGCCGTAAGAACGACCAATAAGATAGATGTTAATTTATTCATCTCGAGTAGATATAATTTACGATTATAGAAAAAAAGATGCCAAATAAAAAAGGAACAATGTAAAAACATTGTTCCTTTTGAAAATATCTGTATCAGAAATTATTCTTCAGATTTTGTTTCAGTAGCCTCTTCTGCTGCAGGAGTAGCCGGGGCTGCTGCTGCCACATCTTCTTTTTTCTTTCTGCCACGACGGGTTGTAGTCGCTTTCGCAGTCTTGCCTGCTTTCTCATTCAGCAGCAATTCGTTGTAGTCAACCAGCTCGATAAAGCACATTTCTGCATTATCACCCATACGATTTCCGGTTTTGATGATACGGGTGTATCCTCCCGGACGATCAGCGATCTTTTGCGCGATCTCTCTGAAAAGAATCGTAACGGTTTCTTTATTCTGAAGATAGCTGAACACTACTCTTCTTGAAGCAGTATCGTCAGTTTTTGATTTTGTAAGCAAAGGCTCTACATAGGTACGTAATGCTTTCGCTTTCGCCAATGTAGTTGTGATTCTTTTGTGTAAGATCAAAGAATTAGCCATGTTGGAAAGCATTGCTTTTCTGTGGCTGGCTGTTCTTCCTAAGTGATTGAATTTCTTACCGTGTCTCATTTTTTTAAAATTTGTGCATACCGTTCCGCGAAAGCGGAGGAATTATGCATCGTCTAACATTATGTTATTTCCCCTGCGTTACCTAACCAGGGCTTGTATTATTCTTCGTCTAATTTGTATTTAGCGAGATTCATTCCGAATGATAAACCTTTCGATTTAACCAGCTCCTGGATCTCGGTCAATGATTTCTTACCGAAGTTTCTGAATTTCAGCATATCGGCAACATCATAAGTAACCAGGTCAGCAAGCGTACGGATATCTGCGGCTTTCAGACAGTTTAACGCACGTACAGAAAGGTCCATATCCACCAGCTCCGTTTTCAGGATCTTGCGCATGTGAAGGATCTCTTCATCTACTTCGTTCGTGGTTTCTTTCGCCTGTGTTTCCAGCATGATGCGCTCATCAGAGAACAGCATGAAGTGCTGGATCAGGATCTTGGCCGCTTCCTTCAAAGCATCTTCCGGGTGAATAGAACCATCGGTAGTAATGTCGATGATCAGCTTCTCATAGTCGGTCTTCTGCTCAACACGATAGTTCTCGATGCTGTATTTTACGTTCTTGATCGGAGTATAAATCGAATCAATAGCCACAGTACCTATAGAAGCGTTCTCATTCTTATTCTCTTCTGCAGAAACATAACCTCTTCCTTTGTTTACGGTCAGCTCCATTTCGAGCGTCACGGAAGCGTTCATATTGCAAACAACAAGATCAGGGTTTAATACCGTGAAGTTGTTGGAAAATTTAGTAATGTCGCCGGCAGTAAATGCATCCTGGCCTTTAATCACCACGAAGATCTTCTCCGTGTCGCCACTTTCACCTGTCTTTTTGAAGCGAACCTGCTTCAGGTTCAGAATAATATCGGTAACATCCTCTACTACTCCTTTGATCGTTGAAAATTCATGAGAAACTCCTGCGATCTTAACCGAAGTAATAGCATAACCTTCCAGGGAAGACAGTAAAATTCTTCTTAATGCATTACCAATCGTGATTCCGAATCCAGGTTCAAGAGGACGAAACTCAAAAGAACCATCGAAATCAGTTGATTTCTGCATTATTACTCTGTCAGGTTTTTGAAATGCTAATATTGCCATGTTTCGTTTTTCGTTATATATTTTTAGTAATGTGTATTAAGTATCGGGTATAGAGAGCTTATCCCTATACCCAAATCTCACTACTATTTAGAGTACAATTCGACGATCAGCTGTTCTCTGATGTTTTCCGGGATCTCCGTTCTGTCAGGGAAAGAAACGAATTTACCGGTCAATGTATCCTGGTTCCACTCCAGCCAGTTGTAGTTAGCCACTTTACGTACTGCTAACGCGTCTGTAATGGTTTCTAATGATTGTGATTTTTCTCTTACGGCAACAACATCACCTGCACGTAACTCGTAAGATGGAATGTTTACCACGTTTCCGTTTACAGTGATGTGTCTGTGCGACACTAACTGGCGGGCGCCTCTTCTTGAAGTAGAGATCCCTAAACGGTATACAGTATTATCTAAGCGTGCCTCAAGGAATTTCAGCAGGTTTTCACCGGTGATACCTTGTTTACGGTGAGCTTTGTTGAACAGGTTAGCAAACTGTTTTTCCAATACACCATATGTGTATTTCACTTTTTGCTTCTCCATTAACTGAACAGCGTACTCTGATTGCTTAGCTCTTTTCTTAGATAAGCCGTGCTGTCCCGGAGGATAATTTTTTCTTTCTAACGCCTTGTCTGGTCCAAAGATTGCCTCTCTGAATTTACGGGCGATCTTCGATTTCGGTCCTGTGTATCTTGCCATTTTTGTGGATTTAGTTAATCTTAGCTGAGCATTGGTTAAGAATGATCAGTATAACTATGATTATTGGTTTATAATAAAAAACTGAAGATGCATGCCCCGGGGAGCAGACATCTTCATAATATGTTCAGTAATTAAACTCTTCTCTTTTTAGGAGGGCGGCAACCATTGTGAGGAAGCGGAGTAATATCCTTGATCATCGTTACTTCAATTCCTGAATTCTGGATAGTACGGATCGCTGATTCACGACCAGAACCTGGTCCTTTTACAAACACTTCCGCTTTTCTCATTCCAAGATCGTATGCTACCTTAGCAGCATCCGAAGCAGCCATCTGCGCCGCGTACGGAGTATTTTTCTTAGAACCTTTGAATCCCATCTTACCGGCAGATCCCCATGAGATCACCTGTCCGGCATTGTTGGTCATTGATATGATGATGTTGTTGAAAGTAGCGCTGATGTGCACCTGGCCCACAGGCTCTACTACTACAACTCTCTTTTTGGTTACTTTTTTAGTTGATTTAGCCATAATTCCTATCTATTACTTGGTTGCTTTTTTCTTACCTGCAACAGTTTTTCTCTTGCCTTTACGAGTTCTTGAGTTATTCTTAGTACGCTGACCTCTAAGTGGTAACCCTTTACGGTGACGCAGACCTCTGTAACATCCGATATCCATCAAACGTTTGATGTTCAATTGTACTTCAGAACGTAACGCTCCTTCTACCTTGAACTGATCGTTGATAATATTACGGATAGCGGTAAGCTGATCATCGGTCCATTCCTGAACCTTCACATCCAAGCTAATGCCAGCCTCAGTCAATATCTTCTGAGCCGTTGTTCTTCCGATACCGTAGATATAGGTCAGACCTATTTCTCCTCTTTTGTTTTTTGGTAAATCGATACCTGCAATTCTTGCCATATTTCTATTTAATGATTATGAGAACCATGATCCCCGGCCTGGGCCGATGGTCATTTTTCTTATCCCTGACGTTGTTTGTACTTTGGATTCTTCTTGTTAATCACGTAAAGCTTGCCCTTACGACTGATGATTTTACAGTCGGCGCTTCTTTTCTTAATTGATGCCTTAACCTTCATATGTTTATTCTATTTAAGCCTTTTACAGCTTTCTGGTTATTATTTATACCTGTAAGTAATTCTTCCTTTTGTTAAATCGTATGGTGACATTTCCAGTTTCACTCTATCACCGGGTAAGATCTTAATGTAGTGCATTCTCATCTTTCCCGAGATATGGGCAATAATCTCATGTCCGTTTTCCAGCTCCACCCGGAACATTGCATTCGACAATGCTTCCTTGATGATACCGTCTTGCTCAATTGAAGCTTGTTTAGCCATTAATCCTTTTTATTATTTAAAACTTCTTCAATTTCCTTAAAAGAGGAAAGCACATCCGCTTTTCCTTTCTTTATGGCTACCGTATGCTCAAAATGTGCCGATACCTTAGCATCCTTTGTACGGATCGTCCAGCCATCGTTATCTTGCCATATGGCGGCTTTACCTAAGTTGATCATCGGTTCAATAGCAATTACCAAACCCTCTGTCATCTTTAAGCCGGTACCTCTTTTACCATAGTTAGGAACTTCCGGTTTTTCATGCAGCTGCTTTCCAACTCCATGTCCGACCAGCTCTTTAACGATCCCATAGCCATGTTTTTCCGCATGCTCCTGGACAGCGTAAGCAATATCTCCGATCCGAAGACCGGCAACCGCTTGCTCTATCCCTTTCAGCAGGCATTCTTTGGTGACCCGCAATAAAGCCTTCTTTTCCTCACTCACTTCACCTACTTCAAAGGTGTAGGCGGAATCGCCATAAAAACCATTCTTCAGAACCCCGCAGTCTACCGAAAGCACATCTCCGTCTTTCAATGGAGTATTATTCGGTATTCCGTGCACCACTACCTCATTCGGAGAGATACACAGCGAATTCGGGAATCCACCATACCCTTTAAAAGCCGGGTATGCCTGGTGATCATTTATAAACTCCTCTGCGATCTTATCCAGCTCCAGGGTAGTGACCCCGGGACGGATATGTTTCGCTACTTCAGCGAGTGTTTTCCCAACAAGTAAAGAACTCTCTCTTATTAATTCAATTTCTTCCGATGACTTGTACTGTATCATCTTCGCACTTATATAGCCGTGGCACCTACTGCCGAGCGACCTTTGATCCTACCGGTCTTCATTAATCCGTCGTAGTGACGCATCAATAAATGACTTTCGATCTGCTGTAACGTATCTAATACTACCCCTACAAGGATCAATAATGATGTACCTCCGTAGAAGTGAGCAAACTGGCTGTTGATCCCCATAATCGTTGCCAGTGAAGGCATGATCGCTACGATTGCCAGGAAAATAGATCCCGGTAATGTAATTCTCGAGATAACAGCATCGATGAACTCCGATGTTTTCTTTCCGGGTTTAACACCAGGGATGAAGCCACCGTTACGTTTCATGTCTTCCGACATTTGTGACGGGTTCACAGTGATTGCCGTATAGAAATAAGTAAAGGCGATGATCATAAAGGCAAACATAAAGTTGTACCAGAATGAATTCGGATTACCTAAGTTCGTTCCTACTACCTGCGCGAAACCTGATTCAGGCATAAAAGACGCCAGGGTTCCCGGGATAAACATGATCGCCTGAGCGAAGATGATCGGCATAACACCTGCAGCATTTACCTTTAAAGGAATGTACTGGCGAACACCGCCGTATTGTTTATTACCAACGATACGTTTTGCGTATTGTACCGGAATTTTACGCGTTCCCTGTACAAGCAGGATCACCATAATCACGACAGCAACCAAGGCTGCGATCTCAATGATGAATGGAATTAATCCGCCACCGCTTACACCTAAACGGGAAGTCATCTCTGCAACAAGGGCCAATGGCAATTGAGCAATGATACCTACCATGATGATCAGGGAAATACCGTTTCCAAGGCCTTTATCCGTGATCTTCTCTCCTAACCACATCACGAACATTGTTCCTGTAGTGAGGATAAAGATAGACGACAGGGTAAATAAGCCGTGGTTGATCAGGATCGCTTCATTAGGAACCTGTGTACGGATATAACCGATCGCCTGTCCGGCTGTAATAGCAATGGTCAGGTAACGGGTAATCTGATTAATCTTTTTCCTTCCGCTCTCCCCTTCTTTCTGCAAACGCTGGAAATAAGGAACTACGATACCGAATAACTGAACAACGATAGACGCTGAAATGTACGGCATCACACCTAATGCGAATACGGACGCACGTGCGAAAGATCCGCCGGCGAACATATTCAACAAGCCCAGGATCCCGTCCTGTGTGCTGTGCGACTGGATAATCGCAGGGTTTACACCCGGCAACACGATAAAAGAACCTACACGGTAAATCAGAAGAAAAAGTAAGGTGTTAATGATCCTTACTCTTAAATCTTCGATTTTCCAGATATTAACGATAGTAGATATAAATCTCTTCATTATGATAATATTTCAGCGGATCCACCTTTAGCTTCGATTGCAGATTTCGCTGCTGCTGTAAAAGCATGAGCTGTGATCTGTACTTTAGCAGTTAATTCACCTCTTCCCAAGATTTTAACCAGGGACGACTTGGAAGCCAGTCCGTGTTTTCTCAGAACTTCAAGATCAATTGACTGAAGCGAATATTTGTCGATCAGACCTTGTAACACATCCAGGTTTACACCTACATATTCTACACGGTTAAAGTTTTTGAACCCGGATTTCGGAGTACGGCGTTGTAATGGCATCTGACCACCTTCGAAACCTACTTTCGAAGAGTAACCTGAGCGTGAGCCTGCACCCTTATGACCTCTTGTAGAAGTTCCGCCTCTTCCGGAACCGGTACCTCTACCGATTCTTTTACGATTTTTTACAGATCCTTCAGCTGGTTTTAGATTGCTTAAGTTCATTTTAAAATATTTTTACCGATCAGATCGGAATGTTTGGATTATCAATTATAAACTCTCAACTTTTATCAGGTGGTTTACTTTAGCCACCATACCCAGTATCTGCGGAGTAGCTTCTACTTCTACAGCCTGGTTGATTTTTTTTAGGCCTAAAGCGACCATAGTTCTTTTTTGTCTATGGCTTCTGTCGATAACGCTTTTGGTCTGGGTAATTCTGATCTTAGACATTGCTTTAATTTTTAATTGCTGATTGATCCTAATTACTGAACTCCAATGGATTAACCGTTGAATACTTTGTTCAGTGAAACACCTCTATGCTGCGCTACTGTCACCGCATCTCTCATTTTAGCCAAAGCATCTACTGTTGCTTTAACCACGTTGTGCGGGTTAGAAGAGCCTTTTGATTTAGCCAATACGTCGGTTACACCGGCACTCTCTAAAACAGCACGCATCGCACCACCTGCAATTACACCGGTACCATGTGAAGCTGGCTTCAGGAACACATATCCACCAGAGTATTTGCCATATTGTTCGTGTGGCACAGTACCCTTGTTGATAGGAACTTTAATCAGGTTCTTCTTAGCATCGTCGATACCCTTGGTAATAGCTTCTGTTACTTCTTTCGCTTTTCCAAGACCATATCCAACCACACCATTTTCATCTCCAACCACCACGATCGCAGAGAAACTGAATGTACGTCCCCCTTTAGTTACCTTAGCAACACGCTGAATAGATACCAGCTTGTCCTTTAACTCGATTTCGGTAGTTTTAACTCTTTTTATATTTACAGTTGACATGTGCTTAATTTTAGAATTTAAGTCCTGCTTCTCTCGCACCTTCTGCAAGAGACTTCACTCTACCATGATACAAATACCCGTTTCTGTCGAAAACAACCTTATCAATACCTGATGAAAGCGCTTTCTCGGCGATCAGTTTACCAACCAGCTTAGATTGCTCGGTTTTAGTCGCTTTTGCGTCTACGGCTCCTTTCGAAGATGATGCAGATACCAGTGTTTTTCCGGTTGCATCATCAATGATCTGAACATAAATATCTTTATTACTTCTGTAAACAGATAACCTTGGACGTTCAGCGGACCCTACAACTCTTAATCGGATCCCTTTTTTGATTCTAGTTCTTCTAGATGACTTTATATTTGCCATGACTATTATTTTTTAGCTGCTGATTTACCTGCTTTTCTTCTCAATACTTCACCAGCGAACTTGATACCTTTACCCTTATATGGCTCAGGAGTTCTTAATGATCTGATTTTTGCGGCTACCTGGCCGATTAACTGCTTGTCGATACTCTCCAGGATGATCGTTGGATTCTGACCTTTTTCAGCAGTGGTGGTTACCTTGATTTCTGAAGGTAAATCAAACACGTAATGGTGAGAATAACCTAATACAAGGTCTAATGTATTTCCCTGGTTAGAGGCACGGTAACCTACACCGACCAATTCCTGGGTGATTTTATAGCCTTGGGTTACACCCACAACCATATTATTGATCAAAGCACGGTATAAACCATGTAATGCTTTGTGTCTTTTTTGCTCTGTTGGACGGGTAACAACCAGTTGATCTCCCTCAACACCTACAGAAATATCTGCATCTACCTGTTGAGAAAGGGTACCTTTCGGACCTTTGATAGTTACCAGGTTTGCCGGAGAAACAGTTACTTCAACGCCTTGCGGTAAAGTAATGGGTAATTTTCCTATACGTGACATCTGTTCTTCTCTCCCTTAGTAAATGTAACACAATACTTCTCCACCTACATTTTGAACGCGTGCTTCCTTGTCGGTCATTACACCTTTGGAAGTGGAAAGGATAGCGATACCCAAACCGTTCAATACTCTCGGCATATTGCTCACGTGAGCATAATGTCTTAAACCAGGCTTGCTGATACGCTCCATTTTCCTGATTGCCGACGTTTTAGTTATCGGATGGTATTTCAAAGCGACTTTAATTACGCTCGCAATACCGGCATCCTCAAACTTATAGTTTGCAATGTATCCTTTATCAAAAAGAACCTTTGTAATCTCCTTTTTGATATTAGATGCAGGAATTTCTACAACCCGGTGGTTGGCCTTAATGGCATTCCTTACTCTTGTAAGATAATCTGCTATTGGATCTGTCATTTTATTGTTAAAAATATGTATAAACTGAAAATTTAGCGGACGGCAAAGATAGAAAAATTATATTTACCTTCCACTAAATTTTAAAATTCTTTGTTGATTACCAGCTCGCTTTCGTTACTCCCGGAATCTTACCGTGCAGGGCCATATCTCTGAAAAGAACCCTTGAAATACCGAATTGACGCATATAACCTCTTGGTCTTCCGGTAATTTTGCAACGGTTATGTAAACGAACCGGGCTTGCATTCTTAGGAAGCTTATCAAGACCTGCGTAATCTCCTGCTGCCAGCAGATCTGCTCTTTTCTTAGCGTACTTCTCTACCAGTTTCTTACGCTTAACTTCACGTGCTTTTAATGATTCCTTAGCCATTATTCTGATTTTTAAATGGTAAACCAAATTCTTTTAAGAGCTCCAGAGCTTCCACATCCGTTCCTGCAGAGGTTACAAATGTGATATCCAGTCCCATGATCTTGTTGATCTTGTCAATGTTGATCTCCGGGAAGATGATCTGCTCAGTTACGCCCAGGGTATAGTTACCTCTGCCGTCGAAGCCTTTTTCGTTGATTCCCTTGAAATCACGGATACGTGGCAGCGCCACAGAAATCAGACGATCCAGGAACTCATACATTTTATTGTCTCTCAATGTTACGCGAACCCCGATCGGAACGTTCTTACGTAATTTGAAGTTGGAAATATCCTTCTTAGACTTGGTAGCAACGGCTTTCTGACCGGTGATCAATGTCATTTCATCAACCGCGTTGTCGATCAGTTTCTTATCTGATACCGCAGCACCAACTCCCTGGTTAATACAGATCTTCTCCAGTTTCGGAACCTGCATTGAGCTTTTGTAAGAGAACTTTTCCTGTAAAGCTGGAACTACTTCCGCTTTATATTTATCCTTTAATCTCGGTGTATATTTAGTTGTAGCCATTACTTAATCTCCTCTCCAGATTTTTTTGCAAAACGAACGAGTTTACCTTCACTGTTGAGCTTACGACCAACACGGGTAGCTGCTCCGCTTTTAGGATCTACTAACATCACGTTAGAAACATTCAAAGGAGCCTCGACTTTAACGATACCACCGTTTGTGTTCTGTGCGTTTGGTTTCATATGCTTGGTAACCATATTAACGCCCTCTACCACTACGGTACTTTTAGCCAGGCTTACACTTAAAACTTTACCCTGCTGGCCTTTAGAATCTCCGGCAATAACTTTCACAGTATCGCCTTTGCGGATCTTCAGTTTGGGTTGAGTGTTATACTTTCTTTCCATGATTATAATACCTCCGGTGCTAATGAAACAATCTTCATAAATTGTTTTTCACGTAGTTCTCTTGCTACTGGCCCGAAAATACGGGTTCCTCTCGGTTCGTCGTTCGCATTCAGAAGAACTGCTGCATTATCGTCAAAACGAATGTATGAGCCGTCTTTTCTCCTGATTTCTTTTTTTGTACGAACGATCACAGCTTTAGAAACTGCTCCTTTTTTAATGTTTCCGGATGGAATAGCATTTTTTACGGTAACTACGATCTTGTCACCTACGGAAGCGTAGCGCTTTCCGGTACCACCCAAAACACGGATGCACAAAACTTCTTTGGCTCCGCTGTTATCGGCAACTGTTAGCCTTGATTCCTGTTGTATCATCTTATTTCGCCTTTTCTAAAATTTCTACTACTCTCCAACGCTTATTTTTGCTTAGAGGACGAGTTTCCATGATACTAACGGTATCGCCGATACCGCATTCGTTTTTCTCGTCGTGAGCCATAAACTTGGTACTCGTTTTCACGAATTTACCATAGATCGGGTGCTTTACTTTACGCTCGATTGTTACAGTAACAGACTTCTCCATTTTGTTGCTAACAACCTGCCCGATTCTCGTTTTTCTTAAATTTCTATTTTCCATTTCTGAATAAATTGCTACAAAAATCCTGCAGATTAAGCCTGGAGCTCTCTCTGTTTTAATTCTGTATTTAACTGGGCGATAGTTTTTCTAACGCTCCGAATTTGCATAGGATTCTCAACAGCAGATACGGAGTGGCTGAATTTCAGCTTCGCGTAATTTGCTTTTTCTTCTTTGATCCTGTCTTTGATCTCCTCAACAGACAGTTCTTTGATTTCTGACATTTTCATCTTACAAAGTTATGGTCATTCGTTATCGGTTATTACCGTTGCCGGCTAAACTGTAACTGATAACAACTAACTTATTTATGCTTCTACGTAATCTCTTCTGATCACGAATTTAGTTGCTACCGGTAATTTCTGAGCCGCCAGTCTTAATGCCTCTTTAGCTGTTTCCAGGGATACGCCTTCTGCTTCGAATAACATTCTTCCCGGTTTAACTACAGC
>CALNCF010000067.1 GCA_937875035.1 uncultured Sphingobacteriaceae bacterium
AAACCCGGTAGAGGCTTATGCATTCGGAGAGATGAGCATCTTTACGATCAAAGCGGCCGATGAAAAAACAGACCTGTATTGCAGGCTGTTCAAGCCGCTTAACTTTGATCCCGCTAAAAAATACCCGGTGGTGGTATATGTGTATGGTGGTCCGCATGTACAGCTTATCAGCGACAGCTGGCTCGGAGGTGCCAATCTCTGGTTCCAGCTGATGGCCGAAAAAGGGTACCTGGTATTTACCGTAGATTCGAGAGGTTCTATGTACCGGGGCCGTGCTTTTGAGCAAACGATCTACAGGAACCTCGGCCTTCACGAAATTGCCGACCAGGTAAAGGGTGTCGATTACCTCAAAACACTTCCCTATGTAGATACCACGCGTATGGGTATTCATGGCTGGAGCTATGGAGGTTTCCTCACCACAGCCATGATGCTGAAAAGACCCGGCCTCTTTAAGGCAGCCGTTTGCGGGGGACCTGTTATTAACTGGTCCATGTACGAGATCATGTACACCGAACGCTACATGGATACGCCGGAAGAAAACCCCGAAGGGTACGCTTATGCGAACCTCCTGAACGAAGTGAGCAAGCTGGATGGCAAGCTGCTGATGATCCACGGCACGGTAGACGATGTAGTGGTCTGGCAGCACAGTTTAGCATTTCTGAAGAAATGCGTGGATGAGGGTGTACAGCTCGATTATTTCGTGTATCCCGGCCATCCGCACAATGTAAGAGGTAAAGACCGCGTACATTTAATGAATAAGGTGACAGACTACTTTGACACCAATCTGAAATAAATTCAAACAAAAAACAGCGAAAACTCTTTGTAAGGTTCGTTGGTTAACAAATAGTTAAGAGATTTCAGATATGCGTTTAATACTTTCTAAACCCTGGATGCACCACGTGCTGGTAGCCGCAGGCATCTATAACTTGGTGTGGGGCGGCATCGCTGTTTTCTGGCCTGATTTCTTCTTTGATAACCTGCACCTCGCCCATCCCAACTACATGATGATGTGGCAAGGCATTGGCGTCCTCGTTATGCTTTTCGGCATCGGCTATCTCATTGCCAGCCGTAATCCGCTTCGTCACTGGCCCATTATACTCTTGGGCTTCACCTACAAGCTGCTTGTCAGCCTGGCCTATGTATATTACTATTACGTGGATGTATTACCTTTCACGATCTGCTGGACCGTGCTGGCCAATAACGTGGTCTGGCTGCTGCCCTTCGGACTGATCCTGTTCCGTGCTTTCGAGTGCGACCAGGCTAACCGCGAGCTGGCCGCATACGACCTGATGCCCCGTAAGTTGAAATCCCTGGGACATATCCGGACCAATACCGGCGAGAATCTCCAGGAAGCCTCCGAAATACAGCCCACCCTGCTCATCTTCCTCCGGGATTTCGGATGCACCTTCTGCCGTGAATCCCTGTCCGAAATAGCCGCGCAGCGCAAAGAGATCGAAGCGCAGGGCACCCGCATCATCCTGGTCCACATGATGAGCGAAGAGGCCGCGAACGAAATGACAGAATTATACGGGCTCGGCGACCTCGCCCGTATCAGCGACCCCGACCGTAAAGTGTATAACTCCTTCGGCCTCAGGAGAGGAAACGTATACCAGCTATTCGGCATGAATGTGATGATCCGCGGCTTTAAGGCCGGAGTATTGGATGGTCATTTCCTCGGCCGTTTTGGTTGCGACGGCTTCCAGATGCCCGGCGTGTTCCTCATTCACAAGGGCACAGTGCTGCAAACCTTCCGGCATACCACCGCGGCCGACCGGCCCGATTACATCGAGCTGGCCCGCGTAGATACATCCGACTGGGACTGACCCGGCGTATATTTTTCCAGGATTTTTCTATCTTCATCTTCCGTAAGGAACGCCTCGGTCCGCCTGCTCAGGCACGATCCCTGTTCCACATCCGCAATGAATATGAAAAAGACCCTTGCCCTGATCCTGGCAATAACCACGGCTTCCGTAATAGCACAGCCTGCCAGCGACTCCGCCATGATCCGCTCCATTTACGATCATGCGCTTACCCGATCCAAATGCTATGAAAACCTCGAATACCTGTCGAACACCATAGGCCCGCGCCTGAGTGGCTCCGCACAGGCCGAACGCGCGGTGATCTACAGTAAAAAGCTGATGGAAGAATACGGATTCGACCGCGTGTTCCTGCAGGAAGTGATGGTGCCGCATTGGGTACGCGGAGCAAAGGAAGAAGCGTATTTCATCTCCGCCAATAAAAAAGAAACGGTACAGATCTGTGCGCTCGGAGGTTCGGTAGCCACACCTGCGAAGGGCATTAAGGCTCCGGTGATCGAAGTGAAGAGCCAGGAAGAGCTGGAGAAGCTCGGGAAAGAAGCTGTAGCGGGAAAGATCGTCTTCTTTAACCGTCCCATGGACCCCCGTTTTATTGAAACCTTTAATGCGTATAGTGGCGCGGTAGACCAGCGTTCGCGTGGGGCTATATGGGCCGCGAAGATGGGCGCCGTGGGCGTGATCGTCAGGTCTATGAGCCTCAAGATCCACCGCGCACCGCATACCGGCGCCATGCGTTACGAAGATGGGGTGACCAAAATCCCCGCTGCCGCGATCAGCACCTACGATGCCGACCTGCTGAGTGCACAGCTTAAAAAGAGAACAGTCACTGAATTCTGGTTTAAGCAAAGCTGCCAGACCCTGCCCGATGTGCTTTCCTATAATGTGATCGGCGAGATCAAAGGCTCGGAATTCCCTGATGAGATCATCGTGGTAGGCGGACATCTCGACTCCTGGGACCTGGGTACAGGCGCGCATGATGATGGCGCCGGGTGTGTGCAATCGGTCGAAGTGCTGCGCACCTTCAAAGAATTAGGCATCAAGCCCAGACATACGCTGCGTGCCGTGCTCTTTATGAATGAGGAGAACGGGCTGAAAGGAGGGCTTAAATATGCCGAGCTGGCGAAGGAAAATGGGGAGAAGCACCTGGCTGCCATCGAAACGGATGCCGGGGGATTTAGCCCGAGAGGCTTCGGTATTGAAGCGGAACAAAGGATCGTATCGAAGATCCAGGGATGGAGATCATTGCTTGAGCCCTATGGGCTGAACGACATTCGTGCAGGATGGAGTGGTGCGGATATCGGTCCGCTGAAACCGCAGGGACCCGCGCTGATCGGCTTTATGCCCGACTCGCAGCGATACTTCGATGTGCATCACGCAGCCACCGATACCTTCGATGCGATCAACAAGCGCGAGCTCGAGTTGGGCGCTGCTTCCATGGCCGCCCTCGTCTACCTGATCGATACCTATGGCTTATGATTCGGCAAGCACAGTGATCATCTCGATGAGGTATTGATTCAGTTCCTTCACGGCTAAGGGAATATTCCATGCGTCCCGGTTCCGCGGCTCCACATAATTGGAGATGCTGCGGATCTGCACACAAGGTACCTGCTCGCTCATGCATACATAATAAAAGGCCGCGCCCTCCATGCTTTCTACCTGCGGGTTTACACGGTCCTGTATGGCAAGAATGGAATCGAGATGTCCATGAACCTTATTCACGGTAATACCCCTTACTTTTTGCAGGCTGCGCAGCTCAGGCAGCCAGGGATCCTGGGGGCACAGCTCTCCCCATAAGAACGGGAACGCTTTCGGGTCCTGTAAGCCCAGTTGGATCAGCGATAAGAATTGCGTCCCGTCTTCGGCTCCCATTTCAGGGAACTGGTCCGAGCTGATCTGCACGACTTCGCCTATGGGCAGGTTCCGGTCAAAGGCCCCGGCAATACCGGCATTGACGGCCAGGTCATAAGGCGCTTTCAGTAATGCCCTGGTTAGCTGATGCGCGGTGGAAACCATCCCTACGCCACTGATGAGCACATCGAGCTCGAGATTCCCCGCCGCATTTGAGCTGAATGCAGCTTCCGGAAAACCAAAATGATGGATGGTGGGTTTTATCTCCTCAAGTGTAGCGGCAGTCAGCAGGCATTTCATGCGCCAAAGGTACGGATTTCGGTTTGGGCTGATAGATGTTTGTTATATTTGCCTCTTAGATTTTTTGAAAGATGATCCACATTACACGACGCGAACGCTTTAACGCGGCACACAAGCTGGCAAGACCCGACTGGTCCGACGAGCACAATAAAGAAGTGTTCGGCAAATGCTCCAACCCGAACTGGCACGGGCATAATTACGAACTGTTTGTGACCGTGAAAGGAAATGTGAACCCCGAAACAGGCTTTGTTATCGACCTCAAAGATCTCAAAGACCTCATCAACCGCGAAGTCATTGAAAAGCTCGATCATAAGAACATCAACCTCGATGTGGATTTCATGAAAGGTAAATTGGCCTCAACCGAAAATCTCGCGATCGCCATCTGGGATGAGCTGGCGAAGCACATCCGCGGAGCGGAGCTGCATTGTGTGAAACTATACGAAACAGAAAATAATTTCGTCGAATATTTCGGCTAATCAAACCAGTATGGAAAAAAATAAACTGCCTTCGATGAAGGATGAGAATGAAATGGACGGTTACATCAAGATCGACCAGTATAACCCCGAAACGATCGAGAAGCTTTCGGCTGGCTATCGCAGCATCTTAACGAATTTAGGCGAGGATGAAACCCGCGAGGGCTTGTTGAAGACACCCGAACGTGCGGCCAAAGCCATGCAGTTCCTGACACACGGATACGATGCCGATCCTGCGGCCATTCTCC
>CALNCF010000068.1 GCA_937875035.1 uncultured Sphingobacteriaceae bacterium
GTTTTGGCCTTTACACGATAATTTCGGTACCAGATATAACCCAGGGCGCCCACTAATAAATAAGGTGCAGCCAGCAGGTACAGGATCCCATCGTTCAGGCCCTTCCCGGCATTGCTTTGCCCACCCTTCACACTCGACTCTACAGCCGCCTTACACATCGGACACTGCGCCTGTACATCAACATTTGTCAGCATACATACAAACAGGAATACAAGAATAACAGAGATCTTTTTTACCGCTTTCATAGCATAGAGATTAAAAAGTGTAATAAGGCGATATCATCAGGTAGACGATCACCCCGGTAACGGTTACATACAGCCATACCGGGTAGCTCCATCTTACCAGCTTTTTATGCTTTTCTACCTGCATCTGCAGGCCGCGCTGGAAGCTCATCAGGATCAGCGGAAGCACAACGGCTGCCAGGATAATGTGAGTGATCAGGATGAAGTAATAAACCGCTTTGATAAAGCCTGTACCGCCATACGTAGTTTCTTTCACAAAATAATGGAAGATGATATAGGAAACCAGGAATACGGCCGACAGCGTAAAGGTAAGAATATTAAGGCGTTTGTGAGTCCTGATATCTTTCTTACGGATAAAATACAGGGACAAAAGCAGCAAAACGCTGCAGGTACCGTTAATGATCGCGTTCAGCTTAGGCAGAAAATACACGAAAGAAGGCGTTTCGATCGTTACCGGGATCAGCTTCCGGTTAAGAACCACCACCACCAGGAATACAAATACGGAGATCCCTACAATGATGCGAAAAATAGATTTATCAGACATATCAGACGAATTGTGGCGGACAGCTCAGGCAATAAGCATGAACCCTTACACCTGTCATAAAAAATTATTGGAAGATCCCTCTTAGTTCGCAGGGTTCTCGGCGATCTCTTCCTTCATCAGCACCTTGATCTCATCCATCAGCGTATCTACAGCAAAGTGCGAGGTGCCATCGTAGAAACCACGGATACGTTTATGCTTGTCGATCAGCACGAATAATTCGGTATGGATAAAGTCGTCCGGTCCGCCGTCGCCCTGTAAGGCGTTCACCAGGTAGCCGGTGCGGGCAAGGTCATAAATTTGTTTCTTATCGCCGGTCAGCAGGTGCCATTTACCCCTGATCGCTTTGTAGTCTTCCGCATAGCGGGCAAGCACCTGTACCGAATCGGCTTCCGGGTTCACCGTATGTGAAAGGAACTTCACCTGCGGCACCATTCTGAATTTCTCCTGGAGGCGCGACATCTGGCTGCTCATCTTCGGACAAATGGTCTGGCAATCGACAAAAAAGAAATCGGCCACATATACCACATCTTCCAGGCTGTCCTGGGTGATCGTTTCTCCATACTGGTTCAGCAGGGAGAAATTGCCGATGGTATGATACACGGTATCAGTAACCACTTTTCCGTCCACCGTTTTCTCTTCCGCATAGCGTTCGCCGAAAATGGGCAGAGCCTTATAATGATTTGTTCCGGATTTGAGTAAGAAGAACCCAATAACCGGAACAATCAATAAGATAAATAAGATGATTATGTTTTTAATGTTTTTGTTCATCATTACATACGGATATGCATCCAGTAATTGCCTTCATACAGCATCCATACAATAAAGAATATGATGAATATCAGGGGTACGATGATCGAATAGATCAGTCCTAATTTCTCAAACTTCAGGTGCATGAAATAAGCAACGATATAGAACGCCTTTAAAAGGGTAAGAGCGATATAGATAAAGTTTCCTAAGCCATGGCCGATAGCGCCTTTCGGGATAAGCACCAGGGCGATAAAGAATTCAATAGCCGTGATCCCGAGTAGAATCCAGAATACGCTCCAGATTTTCTTTTTGCTCATCGAGCTGTGATCATGGTGCTGAGCGGTTGTATGTTGATCTGCTGACATATCTATGTAACGGTTAAACGTGTAATATCAAATTTATACGAGGTAGAAGAATGTAAATACGAAGACCCAAACCAGGTCGACAAAGTGCCAGTAGAGACCTACTTTCTCCACCATGTCATAATGCCCTCTGCGTTCGTATGTACCGGCCCACACATTGACAAGGATAACGATATTGATCACTACCCCGCTGAATACGTGGAAGCCGTGGAAGCCTGTAATGGTAAAGAACAGGTTGGTAAAGTTCACTGAGCCCATAGAGCCGTCTTCATTGACGAACGGGTTACGTCCCCACCATGCGCCTTCGTGGTGCAGGTGTGTCCATTCCCAGGCCTGGCAGCCTAAGAAGGCTATACCGCCGATGATCGTCCATACCATCCATTTTCCTACTTCTGCTTTCGCTTTGCGATGGCCTGCTTCTACAGCAAGAACCATGGTCACCGAGCTCATGATCAGGATAAAGGTCATGATACCTACGAACACCAATGGCGCTCCGTGCGCAATGCCGGGAGCCGACTGGAACACGACATCAGGATCAGGCCATGATACGCTGCTGAAGCGTAAGGCTCCGTAAGCGATCAATAAGGCTGAAAAGGTAAACGCATCTGAAAGCAGGAAGAACCACATCATCATCTTTCCGTACTCCACAGCGTAAGGCGATTTTCCTCCGTTCCAGGGAGTGTCTTTGATCTCGTCCATTTGAGAAGTATTCGTCATCATGTATATACGATTTTTATAAAAATATTATCTGTTTAAGAGTAAGAATGCGAACAAATATATCCACAAAATATCAATAAAATGCCAAAATATCGAACATAATTCCATGCGGAAAATGTTCCTGCTCTGGTTGATCTTTCCATAGGCTCCTGCCAGCGCAACGATAATAAACACAAGGCCTCCGATGATATGTGCCGCGTGCAGACCGGAGATGGTATACAGAAAAGATTCGGATGGATTACCAAACGAAAAATGGATATTCTTCGCCACCAGCTGTACCCATGAATAGTACTGTCCGCCCAGGAAAACAATTCCTAAGATCAGCGTAGCCCATAAGCCCAGCTTCTGTTGTTTCAGGTTGAAGCGTTTAGCAGAAAGGAATGCGTAATGCATTGTCGCGCTGCTCAGCAAAATAACTGCGGAGGTGAACCAGAATGAGCTCGGCAGATCGAAGATCTTCCAGTTTCCTTCCGCGCGGCGTACGATGTACGCACTCGTAAAGGCTGCAAAAAACATGACCGAACTCAGCACGAAGAGCCAAAGCACGAATTTAACCGGCTTGGTGTTCATCTTGTCCTGTTGCTCTATGCTCATACTGCTCATTATATTTTATCTATTAGCAAGGTTAACTGCACGATAGGCAGGTATAAGAATGATCCGAACATCAGGCGTTGCGCGGCCTTTACGGAACATTCCCTGTATAATTTTACGGATTGCAGGAAGAAGATACCTCCGCATACCAGCGACACTAATGCCAGAGCCATTCCGCCCATGCCGAATTTTACCGGCAGCAGGCTGACAGGGATCAGGATCAGCGTGTATAGCATGGTCTGGAAAGCGCTGCTTTTATCACGTCCTCCGCTAGAAGGCAGGAGACTGAAACCACCCTTTTTATAATCATCATTAAGCACCCATGCGATCGCCCAGAAATGCGGAAACTGCCAGATAAACTGGATCAGGAAGAAGATACCTGCTTCCATTCCAAAGTTATTGGTAGCGGCCACCCAGCCCAGCATTGGCGGGATTGCTCCCGGGAATGCACCGACAAATACGGCGAAAGGGGTTTTCTGTTTCAGGGGGGTGTAGATGAAGGCATAAGAGAGGATGGAAAACAAGCCAAGGCCTGCTGCCATCGGGTTAAAATAGAAGCCCAGTATCGAAACACCGATCATTCCCATACCGATACTCGCCGTCAATGCCTGGCTCATGCTCATACGGCCGGAAGGCA
>CALNCF010000069.1 GCA_937875035.1 uncultured Sphingobacteriaceae bacterium
GAAGATGCTTTCGATGAGCCTGCGGCTGATCTCGGCATTCAGTATCTCCCCGTTGTTCAGGAAGATGTGTTCCTCGTAGGTACGGGCGAATACGATGAGCGCGCCGGTCTTCGATTTGGCCATGTTCTTACACGCTTCTAAAACGGGTCCGAGCCTTAAAGGGAAATTGCTTTGAAGTACGGTTCCCGAGATCACAAAGCGTTTCCAGAAGCGGTTCTTTTTAGAAAAAGTATTCTTGCCGATGATGAGCAGGAAACGACGGATCTCCTGCTGGAAAAGAATAACCAGGGCGATCACTCCTACGCCGATCACCTTGTCGAGAATGGCTGAAAGCAGCTGCATATTCAAGGCTTTCACCAGGATCCAGAGCAGGTACACACAGATCAGGCCGATAAAGATGTTCACCGCGATGGTGCCCCGTATCAGGTTATAGATCTGGTATATAATGATGGCGACCAGCACTACATCGAGGATGTCGAAGATGCCGATTTTCAGTAGACCTAAGTCGAATAATTCCATCATAAGCAGTTAAATATACAAGCTATAAACGGTTTCCGAAACCATATTTTGTTAATTCCGCATGAATACGGATGCACTGCTTCGCTTCTGCAACATCATGTACCCTTAAGATCGCGGCGCCTTGCTGCAAGGCCGCCATGTGGAGCGCCGTAGTGCCGTTAAGCGCTTCGGCAGCGGAAATATCAAGCAGGCGGTAGATCATGGATTTACGGGAAACCCCGGCCAGTACAGGCATGCCAAGGATGTGCAGCTGATCCAGCTGTGCCATCAGCTCATAGTTCTGATCCCGTGTTTTCGCGAAGCCGAAGCCCGGGTCGATCACTAGGTCGTGTACTCCCCGGCTGTGAAAGAAGTCGATCTTCTCCCTGAAAAAATCGATGATCTCGTTCAGCAGATGATCGTAATGAGTAAGGCTTTGCATGGTCTTGGGTGTACCTCTCATGTGCATCATGATATAAGGAACCTTATAATGAGCGATCACCTCCTGCATCTCTGTATCCAGGGTGCCTGCGGAAATATCATTGATGATCGTGGCTCCCGCTTCGATTGCCCTGCGGGCAATGCCCGAGCGAAAGGTATCCACGGAAACCGGTACCTGCGGAAATTCCTTGATCAATGCCGGGATTACCGGGGCCAGCCGCGCCCATTCTTCCTCTTCCGGGATGTCGGCAGCATCAGGCCTGGAAGAGTATGCGCCGAGGTCGAAGATATCGGCTCCTTCCGATGCCATCTGGGTAGCCTGCTCCAGTACTTCGTGCAGGCTGCCGTATTTACCTCCGTCGTAAAAAGAATCGGGTGTAAGGTTGATGATCGCCATTACCCGGGGACTGTCGAGGCTCAGCAGGCTGCTTCCGGTACGGAGGGTTGTATTCTTCAAAAAAACAGTATTTTTATGCACTTTGTAAAAATAGATAAAAAATAGTGCAAGCGAATACATCACAACAATACGATGCGGTCATCCGCAGGTGTAAGGATCTTTTCCTGAAGAAGACGAAAGACTACGGTACGGCATGGCGGGTATTGCGGATCGGTTCGATCACCGACCAGATCTTTATCAAGGCGCAGCGTATCCGTACCCTCGAAGAAAAGAAGGAGAGCAAGGTGGGAGAGGGGATCGTTCCTGAATATATCGGCATTATCAATTACTGTGTCATCGCCATGATCCAGCTGGATTATACCGGTCCGGAAATGGAGCTTGACCCGGAAATGGTGGCCGTACTTTTCGACCAAAAGGTAAAGGAAACGAAAGACCTGATGGAAGCGAAGAACCACGACTACGGGGAAGCCTGGCGCGACATGCGTGTGAGCTCGCTCACAGACCTGATCCTGATGAAGCTGATGCGTGTAAAGCAGATCGAAGATAACAGCGGGAATACCCTGGTATCGGAAGGTGTGCATGCCAATTACCAGGATATGCTGAACTACTCGGTGTTCGCGCTCATCAAGCTGGAAGAGGATGGAGCGAAAGTCCAATAATAAAAATGGTGCAGGCGCTTTCCGGAGCCGCCTGTTTTTGTTCATAGCTAAATAAAAATGATATGTTGAAAATCAGCAGGTACTTAGTCGGGATATTGTTTATTATTTCCGGGTTGATCAAAGCAAACGACCCTACAGGTTTTGCCATCAAGCTGGAAGAATACTTCGTGGTGTTCGGTATGGAATGGTTAAGCTTCGCGGCTTTAACCCTTTCCGTGCTGATCTGTTCCCTGGAGATCGTATTAGGGGTTGCCCTGCTGTTCGGCATCAAGCCTAAACCGGTAGCCTGGCTGTTATTGCTGATGATCATCTTCTTCACCTGGCTTACCGGCTACTCGGCCATTACCAATAAGGTAACCGATTGCGGATGCTTCGGCGATGCGATCAAGCTAACCCCATGGCAGTCCTTTACCAAGGATGTGATCCTGATGGTATTCATCACCTATATCTTTGTGCGCCGCTCAGAGATCCAGGCGAGCTTCGGGAAGAAAACATCGGCCGCTATCCTCACGCTGGCCTCCGTGCTTTCCATTTTCTTCGGCGTGTATTGCGTCGCCTTTTTACCGGTGGTGGATTTTCTTCCCTATAAGATCGGCAACAATATTCCGGAGCTGATGCAGGTGCCCGAAGGCGCACCGCGCGACTCCTTTGAAACGCGGATGTATTATGAGAAGGATGGAAAGACTGAAGTCTTTACCATGCAGAACTACCCATGGCAGGACAGTACCTGGAGATGGGTGAAGACGGAAAGCGTGCTGATCCGCGAGGGCTATAAGCCGAAAGTAAAAGACCTGCACATTTCCGATGCGGAAGGAAACGAATACACGGAAGATGTGCTGGCGTATCCCGACTATCAGCTGATCGTGATCGCTTACGACCTGCCGCATAGCAACCGGTCTGCTTTCAAAAAGATCAATGAGCTGTCTGCACAGCTGCAGAAAAATAATAAGGTGCGCACGCTTGGCTTAACAGCTACCAATGCTGAGCAGGTGCAGGCCTTAGCGCGTGAGCTGAATACGCCCTTTACCTTCTATTTCTGCGATGCGACTACTCTGAAGACCATGGTGCGCGCCAACCCGGGTGTGATCCTGATGCGTGGTGGTGTGGTGGTGAACAAATGGCATTCGAACGCCTTGCCTGCATACGATGAATTCGTTTCAGAATTGAAAAATTAAGGGATGCTGAGCTATATCCTGCGGAAATTATTTTACGGCTTCCTCGTCTTGCTGGGTGTGATAGTGGTGGTGTTCTTCCTGTTCAATATCCTGCCCGGCGACGCGGCGCGGATGACACAGGGGCAACGCGCCGATGTGGCTACCCTCGAAGCGGTGAAGAAGGAGTTCGGGCTCGACAAGCCCAAACCGGTGCAATTCGCTCTGTACATCAACGATCTTTCACCGGTTTCGATACTCGATAACGATGCGGCGACGCAGGCAAAATATAACTACAGGAAAATAATCGATCTTTCAGATTCCCGGGTGCTGGCTTTGAAGAAGCCGTACCTGCGCCGTTCCTACCAGACCAAGAAGCTGGTGAGCGATGTGCTTTGGAATACCATCCCGAATACCGCGCTGCTCGCTTTTACATCCATGATCTTTGCCACTGTGATCGGTATCGCGATGGGTATTATCGCGGCGATCAGAAAGGATACCTGGATCGACCGGCTCTCGTTGTCGGTTGCTATATTCGGGATCTCCATGCCTTCCTTTTTCGCAGGGATACTCATCGCCTGGATCTTCGCGTTCCTGCTGGCCGATTATACCGGGCTGAATTTATCGGGCAGTCTCTACGATTATGATCCCTTTAAGGGCGAGGTCATGCAGTTGCAGAACCTCATCCTGCCGATGGTCACACTTGGCATTCGTCCCCTGGCCATTATCGTGCAGCTTACCCGCAGCTCCATGCTCGATGTGTTATCCATGGACTATATCCGCACGGCCCGGGCTAAAGGACTGAGCAATTACCAGGTCATTATGAAGCATGCCTTGCGCAATGCGCTGAACCCGGTGATCACGGCTGTTTCCGGCTGGTTTTTCGTGGAATATATCTTCGGATGGAACGGGCTTGGAAAGGTGACGGTCGACGCGTTGGAGCTGTCGGATTTCCCGGTGGTGATGGGAGCGGTGCTGTTCATTGCCTTGCTGTTTGTTATTATCAATATTATGGTCGACATCCTGTATGGCGTGCTGGATCCGCGCGTACGGATGAATGGCTGATCACTTTACCGACATGAATATTTTTCTCACCGGTTTTATGGGTTCGGGTAAGAGCACTTTCGGGCGTAAGCTTGCAAAGCAGCTGAGCCTGCGCTTTTACGACCTGGATAAAATGGTGGAAGAAAAAGCGAAGTGCTCAATAGAAGATATTTTCAAGTACCTGGGTGAAGATGCCTTTCGAAAGATGGAGTCGGAATGCCTGCATACTTTTGAAGGGCAGGAAAATTTCGTGCTCTCCTGTGGTGGCGGAACTCCCTGCTACTTCGGCAACATGGAGTTTATACTGGAGCAGGGTCTGTGCATTTACCTGGAGATGGATGAAGCATCCCTCTTTAATCGCCTTGTTCATGCCAAGAATGTACGGCCAACCATCAAGGGTTTTACAGAAGAAGAGCTGAAGCTGTTCATTAAGGATACCCTGGCGAAACGCAGGGAAATATACGAGCGCGCGCACCTGGTGATCCCGGTGCTGAACCTGAAGCCGGCGGAGCTGAAAGAGCTGGTTGAAAACCACCGGAAAGCCTAAGACAGGTATACAGAATCTTCTTTCTTACCGAACTCTACCGAAATATGTTCCTGCGATACCGTTGAAACCGTAAGCCCCGCGAAGTCTGTGGATATCGGGAATAACTTATGGCTGCGATCTACCAGTACCGCGGTGCGCACCTTACGGGTAGGAATGTTCAGGAATACGCCGAGGCCATAGCCTAAGGTCCTTCCCGAATTCAATACGTCATCCACTACGATGATCACCTTGTTCCTGCATTTTTCTACAGGTACATCGGTTTCCGCATCGAGGTGGTCGATCTCTTTATTCAATGTGATCCTGACCAGCTTTACCTTGATCTTCGAAATCTTCTCGAGCACGGATTTCAGCCGCTCCGCCAATACATAGCCACGGCTCGCGATCCCGGCGATCACCAGCTCTTTCTCCTCGAAACAATCTTCCCAGATCTGGTAGGCCATGCGGTCGATCTTCTGCTGGATCTGTGTGTGGTTCAGGATTTTTATTCTTGATTTCGGCATAACAATTCTAAAGTAACGATTTTTTTAATCCCTTTAATTATTTATACGGGTAGAACACAAAATTGGCGCCTTCGGGTACCACCACAAAGAGGCACATGAATTTCTTCGGATCTTTGTATTTATCGGTAAAGAATTTTTGTTTGTGACGCTCGATGATGCCTGCTTCCACGAACTCCTCGACGGTAGATACATGGATGTTCCACTCGGTGCCGAAATCATTTTTATCAAGGATCAGCTCGCCGATGCTCACCTCGTGCTGGTGCGCAATGAACACCGGGTATTGTGATACCTGGTTCTCGATGATCTCATCGGATATTTCCCGGATCGAATCCGAGTACATGATCAGGTCTGTTTCCAGGCTTTTCAGCGGACTTTCCTGGCTCTCGCCATGCGCTCCCGCGCCGGGTTTGAATAAGTCTTCGGGCTCCATCGGTCTAATTTTCTTTAAGGATCAGCAATACCACATTCTCTACGTGCTCGGTGTGCGGGAACATATCCACAGGCTGCACCTTCACAACCTCGTAAGCCTCGTCCAGTATGGCAAGGTCGCGGGCCTGTGTGGCCGGGTTGCAGCTTACATATACGATCTTCCGGGCGCGAAGTTCCAGGATCTTCCGGGTCACATCCTCGTGCATGCCGGCGCGCGGAGGGTCGGTGATGATCACATCCGGGCGGCCGTTCTGCGCTACGAATTCGTCGTTCAGGATGTCCTTCATATCGCCCGCGTAGAATACCGTATTACCGATGCCGTTCAATTGTGAATTGATCTTCGCGTCTTCTATGGCCGCGTCCACATATTCCACCCCTACCACTTTCTTTGCCGAACGTGCCACGAAATTAGCAATGGTGCCTGTGCCCGTGTACAGGTCGTATACGAGCTCATCGCCCTGCAGGCCGGCGTATTCAGCCGTGATGCGGTAGAGGTTCTCCGCCTGTTCGGAATTGGTCTGGTAAAACGATTTCGGACTGATACGATAGCGGAGCACATTC
This sequence comes from uncultured Sphingobacteriaceae bacterium, assembly GCA_937875035.1. Lineage (GTDB taxonomy): Bacteria > Bacteroidota > Bacteroidia > Sphingobacteriales > Sphingobacteriaceae > CALNCF01. The sequence goes on from CALNCF010000069.1 coordinate 6,228, forward strand.
CCTTTCGGGTCGGTCATCTGCTCGAAAATATGATCACGACCTTTAAAGGTGATCACCTCCTGGTCGTATATGGTATCGTTCTTTTTTTGATTGATGATATAAAGAAGCGCGGTGATCTCCGGGAATTTTTCCGACAGGAAATTCATCAGCTTATCGATCGCGTCCTGGTCGGGCTCCGCGAAAACAACCACGACCATCAGCTCACCCGTAGAAGAGGTGCGGATGATCAGGTTCCGCAGCAGGCCATGCTGCGCGCGCAGGTCGAAAAAGCTCAGCCCATGTTCCAGCGCATAATCGCGGATCGCGAGGCGGATCGCATTCGAGGGCTCCTTTTGCAGGTGACACCAGTTAATGTCGATGATCTTGTCGAAACGTTTCGGTACGT
>CALNCF010000070.1 GCA_937875035.1 uncultured Sphingobacteriaceae bacterium
TTTTTTTAGACCGTGACGGAGTTTTAAACGAGGAGATCGGGAATTATGTATGCAGTATCGAAGAATTTACCATTCTTCCGGGTGTGGCCGAAGCCCTGAAAGCCTTCTCCGAAAGAGGTTACCGGCTGATCGTTATTACGAACCAGGGTGGACTGGCTAAAAGACTGTACACCCTTTCCGAGCTCGGCCGGATGCACGAATACCTTCGTTCAGAGATGGAACGGTCAGGGGTTTATTTTGACGAGATCTATTACTGTCCGCATCACCCGGATTATAACGGCAAGTGCTTGTGCCGTAAGCCCGGTTCGGTAATGGTTGAAAAAGCGCTGGCACGTTTCGATATAGACCCGGCGCGTTCTTATTTTATCGGCGACCGCGACCGTGATGTGCAGGCTGCGGAAGCAGCAGGGGTGAAGGGTATCCTGGTGGAAAGCAATGCCAGTTTGCTCGACCTGCTCCCTCTTATCGCATAAAAAAGCCATTCGACCCAGGGGCGGAATGGCTTCTCCTTTTATTTTCTGAATAGGTTATTTCTGAGTTCCGGCTGCTTTGGCATGATCGGCAAGGAATTGTGCCAGACCGCTGTCTGTTAACGGGTGCTTCAGCAAGGCCGTGATCGCGCTCAAAGGCCCGGTCATCACATCGGCGCCGATCTTCGCGCATTCGATAATGTGCATCGGGTGACGCACAGAAGCCGCAAGGATTTGCGTTTCGTACCCGTAATTATCGTAGATCAGGCGGATATCCTCGATGAGCGCAAGCCCGTCGGTAGAGATGTCATCCAGTCTTCCTACAAATGGAGATACATAGGTGGCGCCTGCTTTGGCAGCCAGCAAAGCCTGTCCTGCAGAGAATACCAGCGTACAGTTGGTACGTATGCCTTTGGAAGAAAAATATTTAATGGCACGAACGCCTTCTTTGATCATAGGAACCTTGACCACGATCTTCGGATCGATCTTCGCCAGCTTTTCGCCTTCGGCGATCATCCCCTCGTAATCTGTAGAGATCACTTCCGCGCTCACGTTATCATCCACAATATCACAGATCGTTTTGTAATGCTTCATTACATTTTCTTCTCCGGATATTCCTTCTTTGGCCATTAAGGAAGGGTTGGTGGTTACGCCGTCGAGTACCCCCAGGTTCTGGGCTTCACGAATCTGGTCGAGATTGGCAGTATCAATAAAAAATTTCATATCGTGGTTTGAAATGTGACAGGAACGGGACCCAGGATTCCGGCCTATAAAAAAAGCCAACTGATTAATTCCAATTGACTCGTCCGGATCCTCAATAAAAAAAGTGGGTAAGCACCTCATATCGCACCGCTACAACCTTCTACCCTTGCTTCCTTCCGAACCTGGGGGAGTTCAAAGGGAGCTGGTCGTATAAGACTTACCCGGCACAAAAGTATAAAAATATGCCGGTTCTGCGCACAGAATTTGCGATTTTTTTAGCGTATTGATAGTTAGCTCCTTAAGGGTGATGTACTATTTGTCGGATGGATTCTTTTTGTTCGATTGCAGCTTCGCGATGGTTTTCTGTACCCGGCCGCTGCGGGTTTCCGCCCGTTTGGCGCTGAGTATCCAGATCACATATTCTTTACGGTGACTGTACGGCAGGGCCTCGAAGAAGGCTTTGGCAGCCGGGTGCTGATCCAGCGCAGAAGCCAGGTCTTCCGGTATGCGGATGGTCTTGTTTACCACATCCACATAATCCCCGAAATCATTCGTACGGATCTCTTTGTTGGATATATTGGTTCTTTTGATCTCTGAGGAAGGACGCAGGCGGCAGGCCGACCAGGTATCGTCCAGCGAGATCATGGCGATGCCCTCGAATCCCGAGCCGGATAGGGCGTCCCAGCCTTCGTACATACCTAAGTCGCTTTGCATGCCGGAACTTTTCTTCGGAAACGCGATCCATAATAAAGATGGAGCCTCGTACGCACGGATGAGCTTGGGAAGGACCTTTTCAAAGCCTTGCTTATCCGCGCAGAAAGCAATGCTCACCTCGTAATCACCTGTTGCCTTTTCATCCACAGTGATCCCCGGTAGCTGCATCAGCTCATCGCGCAGCATGCCATTTGCGTTCAGCAACAGCACCCGTTGTCCTGCTGCGATCTTTAGTTTCCGGGCCAGCTCGCCGGCCTGTAAAGTGCTCATTGTTTTTGCGTGATCTTAGAGTGCAGGTCCCATAATACAATGCCCGCGCTCACGGTAATATTGAAAGAATGCTTGGTACCGAACTGCGGGATCTCCACGCAGGCATCGCACAGCGCGATCACTTCAGTATCCACGCCATCTACCTCGTTCCCGAAAACAAGCGCATACTTTTTCCCCGGTTCCGGTTGAAATTCAGAAAGACATATACTTCCCGCAACCTGTTCGATAGCTAAGACCTGGTAGCCTGCTTCGCGTAATTCAGAGATCGCGTCCCTGGTATCTGCCGCATAATGCCATGCTACCGAAAGGGTAGCGCCCAAGGCTGTTTTTTCAATTTCGCGGTGCGGAGGCTGGCCGGTAATGCCGCAGAGATAAATGGCATTCACGGCAAAGGCATCGGAGGTGCGGAATACAGAGCCTACATTGTGCATGCTTCGGATATTGTCGAGCACAACAACGAAGGGCGATTTCTCGGAAGACCTGAACTCATCTACCGACAACCTGCCCAGCTCCTCGTTCTTTAATTTACGGATCATGCGCAAAAATAATCAGATTGCCGGGATGTGGAAGATTAGTTTGATTCTGTTGGCTCGCTGTCGGGAGCATCTGTTTCGTAGCGGTCTACGTCATCGAAGGAGATCCCCGCGTCAAAGCTGTCGGCGATATGCATGGAATCGCTGATCTCGTTGGGATCGCTGCGCCTGCTTTTTTCTCCGGAGGCAAGGGCCGGATCATATTGGTGGCCTGTTTTTTTAAGCGGCTCCGGCAGATCGCCGAAATCGTCGGACTCATCTCCCGATTCTCCATCCTGCGCATTGAAAGAAAACCCGAATTCCAGCTTTTCTCCCTCCTTGATCTGGATGTCAATCTCATCGTTCCCGAACAATTCTTCGTTCAGGCTTTCGGGCGCTTCGCGTTCCTGCTCTTCACCCGGTTTTTTCTTTTTCTGCTCATCCATAACATCGTTTTTTGATTGACCGATTATAAAAAGAAGACATTACAAGATACTTAAAAATCTCATAATCAGCAAATTTAAGTCGCGCAGGCTGAAATGTAATATTAAGCGGGGATGGCCCATGCTTTTTCTTATTTTTATCCTCTCAAAACCCTCATACATTGGCAAAAACGAGCGAAGCAAAAGAAACCCCGCTGATGAAGCAGTACAACGAGATCAAGGCTAAGTACCCCGGTGCTTTGCTCTTGTTCCGTGTAGGCGATTTTTATGAAACCTTTGGTGAAGATGCCGTAACAGCATCGGAGATATTAGGCATTGTGCTCACGAAACGCGCGAATGGATCCGCTTCTCATATTGAGCTTGCAGGCTTTCCGCATCATTCCCTGGAAACCTATCTGCCGAAGCTGGTAAGGGCCGGGCAGCGTGTGGCGATCTGCGATCAGCTGGAAGACCCGAAGCTGGTGAAGACCATTGTAAAGCGTGGGGTTACGGAGATGGTAACGCCCGGTGTATCGTACAGCGACAACATCATCAATAATAAATCCAATAATTATTTAGCGGCAGTTTATTTTTCGAACGATAAGGATGAAACCATCGGCCTGTCTTTGCTCGACATCTCTACTGGGGAATTCCTGGTAGCCGAGGGTAAGCAGGATTATATCGACAAGCTCCTGCAAAGCTTCAAGCCCTCGGAGATATTGATCCAGCGTGGAAAGCTGAAAGAGCTGCAGCAGCATTTCGGCGATCGCTTCTACCATTATGCGATGGATGAATGGATCTTTGCCTACGATTACGCGTTCGGGAACCTGACCAAACATTTCGGAACGCTGGGACTGAAGGGCTTCGGCGTGGATAACCTGTCTTATGCCATTGCGGCTGCGGGCGCTTCCCTGCATTACCTCTATGATACGCAGCACACCCATCTGAAACACATCGCTTCGATCTCGCGGATCGAAGAGGATAAATACGTATGGCTCGACCGCTTT
>CALNCF010000071.1 GCA_937875035.1 uncultured Sphingobacteriaceae bacterium
CGGGCCTGGTGGTACAGCTTAATTTAGAAGACATTCCCGGCGATCCCGATGATCCGCTCTTCGCCCTGAAGTACCAGAAAGAGATCGAGCGGAAGGCATTCATGGCTGGCGGCTCCGGTTTGCAGGCCCCCGCTCAGCGTATCGTTGATTTCGTGGAGCGCAGGATTTCTGAGACCCTGCCCCAGACTTCTTACCTGCCCGGTGTGGTTTCGGTACAGTTGGATGAGGTGTTACCGGCGCATGTATCCGGACGTTTGCGCAAGGCTTTACCGGCTTTCGGCAAGAGGATGAAAGGCTATTATACCAATGAAGGGGTTTTGGTCGGGGTGGAATCACGTACTTCTTCACCCGTGCGTATTCCGCGTGACAAGGAAAGCTTGGAGCATGTAGAGATTAAAGGCTTGTTCCCCTGCGGGGAAGGGGCTGGTTATGCAGGCGGAATTATTTCGGCGGCGATCGATGGGGAGAAGTGTGCGGATGCCCTGGTCGCTGCTCTTTCAGTAAGTAATCACTAAAACATTATAGATATGGAACGAGTTGTTTACAGAAAAGAGATCATCCGTAACGGGATCAGTTTCGGATCGGTGCTGGCCATTGTGATGAGCTGGACCCTGAACAAGTCTGTTATATGGGCTATTTTTCACGGCCTGATCGGGTGGATCTATGTCATATATTATATCCTTAAATATTATTAAGATGAAAAAGGAACAAAAGACTATCGTATTGAGAGCGAGTACCAACCCCGGACGGTATTCCTACAAGGCTGTGCACAGCCTGCTCAGTCATGGATATCCGGTCATTCCTGTCGGGATAAAGAAAGGCGAAGTAGCCGGGCATACCATCGAAGCCGCGGAAACGATCCATCAGGACATCGATACCATTACCTTATATGTAGGTCCGCAGAACCAGCCGGTATATTATTCATATATAATGAATACCCATCCGAAGCGGATCATCTTCAATCCCGGAACTGAGAACCCAGAGCTGGAAGAGATGGCCAGGAAGAAAGGGATAGAAGTGCAGGAAGCCTGTAC
>CALNCF010000072.1 GCA_937875035.1 uncultured Sphingobacteriaceae bacterium
TAGTGAACATATCAATATAACATAAAATAAAGGGAATTGGTGTGTGGCTTCCTTTATTTTTTAGTGCCGGAACCATATTGGTTGAGTCGGGACGAAGGTTTTAATAGTTGAAAAAAAGCACCTTAACGATCATCACTACTGCGAATATGATCAGGGTAAGGCCCACAATGCGGTTCATCCAGAAGATCACCCGCTCGCTGAACATATGCCGCAGCCTGCTGGCTATATAGGCTTTCGTCATGTCGAGCGAAAGTACGGTGATAAGGGTAGAGGAAAGGAAGGCGATGGTTTCGTTGCGGGTATACTGGTCGTTTACAGTAAGCACGGTGGCTACGCCCAGCCAGTAGAAGAACATTCCCGGGTTCAGCAGGTTCATGAAGAAGCCCTTGAACAGGTAGCGGTTATGCCGGATCTTTACAGGTGAATCGTCGTTATAGGTAACGGTTGTTTTCTTGGTGAGGTAGCGGATGCCTACGGCCATCAGGAAGATGCCGCCTACAATGGCGATAGGAATAGTGTATTCTTCTGCAATGGCAATGGCGCGCGCGCCGATAAAGGTGAGGGCTATGTAAACGCCATCGGCGCAGAAAACCCCCAAGGCAAACAGCGCGCCGGCTCTGAATCCTTTCTCTATGCTGGTCCGTATCAGTGAAAAAAATGCGGGACCTGTCAGAAAAGATAAAATGATGCCGGCCCCGATTCCTCCTAAAAGAATGTTGATCATTAAGACAAAAAGCTTTGCGTAAATATGCGATATTTTTTTGGAAAATGAGGCCGGGCCTGCCGGCGTGCCCGTAAAGAGAAGAGAAGCGTGTTCTTTTTCTCTGGGGAAATACAGATATTGCAGCAAAATCAACAAGATGATCAGACCGGGATTTGATGAGATATTTATGAACCTGGCCACTGACCTGGCCAAGCGTTCGCATTGCGTGAAAGCGCAGGTAGGCGCGGTGCTGACCAAGGATACACGCATTATCTCCATCGGGTACAACGGTCCGCCGGCGGGAACGCATAACTGCGATGAGGAATGGCCTGAATCAGGCTGCCCGCGGGACTCCAAGAACTCCTGTTCCCTGGCGCTGCATGCCGAAGAGAACGCGATCTTGTATGCGGTGCGGAATGGCGCCCTGCTGGAAGGGTCTACCCTTTACACTACGCTTTCTCCCTGTATTTCCTGTGCCCGGCTTATCTTTTCTTCAGGCATTAAGAGGGTCTATTATAAATATTCGTATGCCGAGTATAAGGGGCTGAGTTCTGATGAAGGGGTTGATTTTCTCAACCGTTTCGGTGTATTGGCCAGCCTTGCCGACTGGTAATAAGGCATACGCAGGTGGGTGTTCAGAAGCTGCCGGGCAGATCTGCCGAAAATCCTAAATCGTGCTTCCTAAATCCTAAATCTCTTGTATCTTTGCCCATGCAGGAAAAAATTCTTATTCTCGATTTTGGTTCCCAATATACCCAGCTCATCGCCCGCAGGGTTCGTGAGCTCAACGTTTATTGCGAAATCCACCCATACAACAAGATCCCCGACCTGGGATCGGATATCAAAGGTTTTATCTTTTCAGGAAGTCCGCATTCGGTTCGCGAAGAGCAGGCGCCCGATGTTGATTTCAAGGCTATCCAGGAGCGTTTCCCGCTTTTAGGGGTGTGCTATGGTGCGCAGATGATCGCGCAGAAATCGGGAGGGAATGTAATGCCTTCCAAGATCCGTGAATACGGAAGAGCCAACCTCAATTTTGTAAAGCATGAAGATCCTTTGCTGGCCGCGGTCAGCCCGGACTCGCAGGTGTGGATGTCGCACGGCGACACCATCTCCGAAGTGCCTGAAAATTTCGAGATCATAGCCAGCACGGAAAGTGTGCGTGTAGCGGCTTTTCATGTTAAAGGCACCCGGACCTATGGTATCCAGTTCCACCCGGAAGTAACGCATAGCGTAGATGGCAAGCACCTGCTGTATAATTTCCTGGTGAATATCTGCGGATGCTCCCAGAACTGGACCCCTGACTCGTTTATCGACTCGACCATTGCCTCGCTGAAACAAACCATCGGTACGAGCGACAAGGTTATTTTAGGCTTATCGGGCGGGGTGGATTCTACGGTTGCCGCGGTATTGCTGCATAAAGCGATCGGCGCCAACCTGCATTGTATTTTTGTAGATAACGGCCTGCTTCGCAGAAATGAATTTGAAGAGGTGCTGGAATCATACCAGCATATGGGACTGAACGTGAAGGGTGTGGATGCCAAACAGAAATTTTACGATGCCCTGAGCGGCCTGAGCGACCCGGAAAAGAAACGTAAAGCCATTGGTAAGGTGTTCGTCGATGTGTTCGACGAGGCATCGCATAGCATCGAAGATGCAAAGTGGCTGGGACAGGGTACTATTTACCCGGATGTAATCGAATCGGTTTCTGTTAAGGGCCCTTCGGCAACCATCAAGTCGCACCACAACGTAGGCGGTCTGCCTGATTATATGAAGCTCAAAGTCGTGGAGCCTTTGAATACCCTGTTCAAGGATGAGGTGAGAAGAGTGGGTAAGACCTTAGGCATCGACCCGAAGTTGTTGGGTCGTCACCCGTTCCCGGGTCCGGGGCTCGCGATCCGTATCCTCGGTGAGGTTACCCCGGAAAAAGTCGCTATCTTACAGGAGGCCGACGCAATCTATATCAACAACCTGAAAACATCCGGCTGGTACGACAAAGTATGGCAGGCTGGTGTGATCTTTTTACCGGTACAGTCGGTAGGAGTGATGGGTGATGAGCGTACGTATGAAAACGTGGTATGCCTGCGTGCCGTTGAATCCGTTGACGGGATGACGGCCGACTGGAGCCATTTACCGTACGAGCTGCTGGCCAAAACATCCAACGAAATTATTAACCAGGTTAAAGGAGTAAACCGAGTTGTCTATGATATCAGTTCAAAACCACCTGCGACTATTGAATGGGAATAAGAAGCCCTTACTGATCTTTTTATTTCTGGTCTTTATTCATGCGTCCTGCGCGAGCAGGAAGCCTGTACAGGCCGTGCCGCCGGGACGTACGGAGAGCGCTCCTGCAACTGCTACGCAGAAGGAGCGTGCCGTTGAAGAACCGGCGCCGGCAAAGCCTTCTAAGAAAGCAAAGCAGGAAACACATGTGGTTTCATTCCTTTTGCCTTTCCAGTTCAATAAGATCGACGAAGCCGCTTCGGCGGATGCAAAGGCTTTTGACCATTCAGACCTGGCGATCGACTTTTATAACGGGGCCCGCCTGGCAATTGACTCACTCCGGAATCTTGGCTATTCGTTTACGGTGAATGTATTCGATTCGGAGAACGATTCCGCGAAGATCAAAGCTATCACTGCGGATCCCCTGATGAAGGAGAGCGAGCTGGTGATCGGCCCGGTGTACCCGAACGAGTTTGCAGGCATCAGCGAGTTCAGTCATAAGCAGAAAGTATTGGTGGTATCACCGGTATCCCCGGCATCGATCGCGCCTTTTAGGAACCCCTATTTTGTGCTGGTGAATAATACCCTGGAAGCACATGCGGAACGCTTCGCCCTGTTTGTGAAAGAAGACCTGAAAGCGAAGAACGTGATCATCCTGCGGAGCAACCAGGCTTCGGAAGAACGCTTCGCGGGCAGCTTTAAGAAGAAGCTCGACAGCGTTGATAAGACGATCATGAAGACCGAAGTGAACGTATCGAAATCAGGAACTGCTGCGATCAAGCCGGCATTGTCGCTCCAGAGAGAGAATATCATCTTTATTCCCTCTTCCGACCAGGCATTTGTGCTCACCGCTTTAAAATACATCCGGTCTTTGGGCGATGAATACAAGGTGAAAATACTGGGTCACCCGCGCTGGGTAGATTTTCCGAATGCCGATCAGGGAATGATGCAAAAGCTGCAGGTTCACCTGACTACTTCTTATTACCCGAATTACCAGGACCCGGAAACGATCCGTTTCGTGAAGCTATACCGCGACACCTATAATGTAGAGCCTTCGGAATTCGGGTAATAAGAAGTAGTCAGGTGAACCTGCAGCTT
>CALNCF010000073.1 GCA_937875035.1 uncultured Sphingobacteriaceae bacterium
TCTTTCTCCCCGAAGATGAAAAAGGCCAGCACAATGCCGTAAACGGGCTCCAGATTGGTGGTGAGCACCACAGTATAGGCAGAGATCTCCTTCATCACCGAAACCCCGGTCACATAGGCCACGGCCGTACATACGGTTCCCAGCAGCATAAGGTAAACGAAGTCGCTCAGGTTCAGGCTCAAGTTGTAGCCGGAATTATGGAGTGTAGCCAACAGGTACACGCTGATGATCAGGAAGCCGCCCAGCATCTCGTAAAAGCTGATCATTACCGCTTCCCGGTTCCTGATCTGCTTTTCGTTGATAATGGTGAACAGCGATGCCAACAAGGCGGTGGCAAGCCCGTACATAATACCCTCGGTATAGCGGGTCTCGAAATGGAAGATGAGGTAGATCCCCCCGATAATAACCAGTCCGACAGAGAGATCCAGCACAGAAAAGCCTTTCCGGTTGATGATCGGGCTCAGGAAGCTGGTAAAAAGGGCTGTGGATGAAAGGCAGACCAGGGCTACGGATACATTGGATACCTTGATCGACTGGAAAAAGAAGATCCAGTGCAGGGCCACGATGCCCCCGATCCCTGTCAGCTTCAGGATATTGATGGGTTCCAGCAGGATGGGCTGTTTCTTATAGAGCAGGTATGCGAAGAGGCTCAGGGCCGCGATCAGCATGCGCCACCATACCAGCTCCATGGCCGGCATGTCGATCAGGGCGCCCAGAATGGCCGTAAAGCCCCAGATGAACACCGTGATGTGTAATAAGACCAGGTTCCTACTTAGGTGCAATTCTCAGGAGATAAAGTCCGTAAATACCAAAAACGATATTGGGGATCCACACGGCGATCATAGGGTGTAAGCCTCCCTTGGTAGCGAATGTGGTGGTAAACTGCATCAGGAGAATGTATACAAAGCTGCTCCCGATCCCGACGCCGAGCTGGGCGCCGAGCCCTCCGCGCACCTTGCGCGAGGAAAGAGCTACAGCCATCAGCACCAGGATAAAGGTGGAAAAGGGCATGGCGTAGCGCTTGTATTTCTCCACGATATAATCCTCTATACCTGCCGAACCCCGTTTCTGCTGTGTATCGATGTATTCGTTCAGCTCCGAAAGGGTCAGGGTTTCCTTACGGTTATCCTTACGTTCGAAATCCGCAGGACTCATTTTAAGCACCGTATCCATTTCCGCGCCCCGTACCAGTGTTTCCCGCAGACTGTCGGTATAACGGATCGAATAATTATAGATCTTCCAGCCGTGCAGGGTAGAATCCCAGCTGATCCGGTCGGACATCAGCTTGTAATAGAGGTTATGCTTGTCGAATTTTTCCAGGGTGAAGCGGTAGCCCGTGTTCTCCGAGTTATTATAGCTTTCGAGGAAGGCATAGGTGCCTGCATCCAGCTGCATGTGGATATTCCGCTCCTTGTACACGTATTTATTGTTGACATAGGTATTCTCGAACTCGATGCGGATCTTGTTGGCATAGGGGATGAGGTAGGCATTGGAAACAAAGCTCAGCACGGTGAGGAACATGGCCGTCACAAAATAGGGGTATAACAGGCGGCTGAAGCTCACACCTCCGCTCAGGATAGCCACGATTTCGGTGTTATTGGCCATTTTAGAGGTAAAGAAGATCGCGGCAATGAAAATAAGCAGCGGGCTCAGCATCCCTACATAATGCGGGATAAAGTTGAGGTAGTACCGGAAGACGATCGCGCTGAAAGGGGCGCCCTTCTCAATAAAGTCGTCCACCTTCTCCGAAAAGTCAAATACGATCGCGATCGCGATAAAGATCGCCATGGTGAAAAAGAAAGTCCCGAGGAACTTCTTAATGATGTACCAGTCAATTAATTGCAGCCTGTAGTTGAATTTCCGCACGTTCTAAAGATACTATAATCGTTCACCTAATATACGGACCATCTTATTTTTCCAGTCGTAGAACTCTCCTGAAACGATCTTATTCCGGGCTTCGCCTACCAGCCATAAATAAAAATGCAGGTTGTGCAGGGTCGCGATCTGGGCGCCAAGTATCTCTTTCGACATGATCAGGTGACGGAGATAAGCCTTGCTGTATTGCCGGTCTGAAAAAAGGTCGCTCTCCGCTTCAATGACCGAGAAGTCATTCTTCCACTTTTCATTTTTAATATTGATGATGCCGTTCCGGGTAAAGAGCATCCCGTTCCGGGCGTTCCGGGTTGGCATTACGCAATCGAACATATCGATCCCTAAAGCAATGCATTCCAGTATATTGATGGGCGTGCCCACACCCATCAGGTAGCGGGGCTTGCTTTCCGGTAACACACCGCATACCAGCTCGGTCATCTCGTACATGTCTTCGGCAGGTTCTCCTACCGACAATCCGCCGATGGCATTTCCCTCGCGTTCAAAAGAAGCGATGGTCTCTGCCGATCTCAAACGCAGATCCTTATATACGCTGCCCTGCACGATCGGGAACAGGGTCTGACTGTAGCCGTACAAGGGTTCGGTCGTGTCGAAACGTTCGCAGCAGCGTTTCAGCCAGCGATGCGTCATGTCCATCGAACGTCGGGCATAGTTATATTCGCAGGGGTACGGCGTGCATTCATCGAAGGCCATGATGATGTCGGCCCCGATAATGCGCTGGGTGTCCATCACGTTTTCAGGAGTGAAGAGATGTTTCGACCCGTCGATATGTGAACGGAAGGTAACGCCTTCCTCTTTGATCTTCCGCACACCCGACAGCGAATACACCTGGTAGCCTCCGCTATCGGTCAGGATAGGGTGGTTCCAGCTGTTGAAACGGTGTAAGCCGCCCGCTGCCTGTATGGTATCCAGGCCGGGGCGTAAATAAAGATGATAGGTATTTCCCAGTATGATCTGGGCCTTGATATCATCCTGCAGCTCACGCTGGTGAACGCCTTTGACCGTTGCGGCAGTACCCACCGGCATGAATATGGGAGTTAATATGTCTCCGTGGTCTGTACTCACTTTTCCGGCACGTGCCTTACTCAGTTTATCTTGTGCTTCTAAAGAGAATTTCATGAATTTCAGCAGCAAATATAAGAAAGAATCAAATCTTGATTTTTTATAATTTTTTCTTTTACATTCGTAGCAAATTCGATCTGATAGTTGTGGCGAGCATATATTACATTCTACCCGTATTATTTCTTCTTCTCACGCTGATTCAATTGTATTATCTCCTGGGATATTTCTCAAGGGTATCCTATTACAAGAAAAAAGCGCAACCCGGCCAGCCTGTATTTCCTGTTTCCATTGTGATCAGCGCCCGGAATGAGGCAGAGAACCTTCGCCTGCACCTGCCTTCTGTTCTTGAGCAGCAATACCCTGATTTTGAAGTGATCGTGGTGAACGATTGTTCGTACGACCTTTCTTCGGATGTGCTAAAGGAGATGAAGCTGCGCTACGATCACCTGAAGATCGTCGAGATCCAGGAAGACGATCGTTTTAAGCACGGTAAGAAATTCGCGCTCACGCTGGGTATCAAAGCTGCCAAGAACGAACACTTATTGTTTACCGATGCTGATTGTGCTCCCATGAGCACGAACTGGCTTTTTTCCATGCAGCAGGCCTTCGAAAAGAAAGAGATCGTATTGGGTTATTCTCCGTATTTCCGCAGGAAAGGATTTTTAAATGCCTGCGCGCGCTTCGAGACCTTCTTCACCGCGATCCAGTATTTCGGCTTTGCGCTTCGCAGGAATGCCTATATGGGAGTAGGGCGGAACCTTGCCTATACCAAGTCTATCTTTTTTCGTAATAAGGGCTTTGCCGCGCACATGCACGTATTATCAGGCGATGATGACCTGTTTGTGAATCAGAATGCCACTTCCGGTAACGTCAGCGTTAACCTCGACCCCGACAGCTTCGTTATCACAGAGGCCAAGCAAACCTATGCTTCCTACTTCAGGCAGCGTTTGCGCCACATGAGCGCCGGAAAGCTGTACCGGAAAAATCATATTTATCACTTAACCATGATCGCCGTGAGCGGATGGTTATTTTACCTGCTTTTTATTCTACTCCTTTTTACTAACTTTAAACCTGAAATTACGCTCGGAATTTTTGCAGTACGTTTTATCGTGGCCGGAGTCCTGTACTACCCCGCGATGAAAAGATTGCATGTAGGGGATTTGTGGTGGTGGTATCCGTTTTTGGAATTCATATATTTCCTGGTTATTCCCGTATGGGCAATCGTCGGGTTTTTCAGAAAGCAGCGTAAATGGAATTAAACAACAATCTTTCGGAAAAGGCGCGTTACGATTACGATCTGGTTAAACGTGCGCTGGCCAATAATCAAAAGGCTTATAACGAGCTGATGGTCCGTTACAAGGATGCCATCTATTTCATGCTCCTCAAAATGGTGAACAACAAGGAAGACGCAAACGACCTCACCGTAGAAGCATTTGGAAAAGCCTTTGAGAATCTCGATAAATACCGCCCGGAATACGCCTTCAGTACCTGGCTCTTCCGTATTGCTACCAATAACTGCATCGACTTTATCCGTAAGCGTAAGCTCAAGACCTTTTCGATCGACGAAACATTCGATAAGGGTGGCGACGGGGACGAGATTCGCCTGGATTTTGCTTCTTCGACCCTCGATCCCGAAGAGCATCTCATTAAAAAGCAGAAATCATTCGTGATGCGTAATGTGGTCGATCGTTTGTCGCCGCGTTACCGGCAGCTGGTGATCCTGCGCTATTTCGACGAAAAATCGTATGAAGAGATCGCCGGTGAGCTGAAGCTCCCGCTGGGAACGGTGAAAGCGCAGCTGTTCAGGGCACGCGACCTGATGCAGGACATGATCGGCCAGGCCGGAAACGATAAATTTTAATTACAGTGGAGCTTATCAGACTTTATTTTCCCGGCCTCAGCGAAAAACAATACACACAACTGGAAGCGCTGTACGACCTGTACGCGCACTGGAATGCGCAGATCAATGTGATCTCCCGTAAAGACATGGACCAGTTCTACGAACGCCATGTATTGCATTCCCTGGCTATTGCCAGAGTAATGCCTTTCCTGCCCGGTGCTTCGGTGCTGGATG
>CALNCF010000074.1 GCA_937875035.1 uncultured Sphingobacteriaceae bacterium
GTATGAGATTGTTCTTTTATTCGGTATCGTCCTTACGGCCCAGTACTTTGCCTTCTTTGTAGGCTTTCTCTTCGGCCTGTACACGTTTCTTTTCTTCTTCTGTTTGCTGCTTGTTAACCAGCTTTTTCAGATCGGGCTGGCCGGCATTTACCCAGGCCGTATACCAGAAGCTTCCAACGGTGATGATCGCTCTGCGCATACGGCGCTCGACCATGCCATCGAGGCGTTGGTGATAGGCTTTGGAATATTCATAGGAATAGACCTTGACGTTGTTTTTGCCTTTTTGCTCCATGCTGTACTTTTTGTCGGCATCGAACTCTTTGTTTAACTGGGCTTCGATCTTCACTACCGAATCCATTGCAGCAAAGCTTTCTTTAATCACAACGAATGTTTCCTGCAGCGGGTTCTTGATATAACGGGCTTTTCCTGTAAAATAATTGTACTGATCGGAAAACAGCTCCGGTAGCCTTGACTCCCAAAAGCTGTGGAGACCTTTTTGCCCAGTCATTTGTCCGTCGTAGTTCTCAGTGGTATGTAGAGGCACGCAGGCATCGGCGATATAATGCCCGAGATCAGCCGAATAGAACAGAATCTTGGCTGAATCACGTTCTCTAAACGCGTCGGTCAGCTGGGCAAGGCGCTGCTGGATCCTCCATGGAACAGTACCATAGGTGTTCAGGGTATCTTCTCCATACTTTTTAACGGCGTCTTCCCATTTTTCAGGGATGCTGTCGAAAGGCAATTGCCCGTAGTGGTCAGCATCGAGGTAATGCCTGGACGCTTCCTCTTTGTCTGTATAACGCCTTTTATCCGGGCCAACCGCCTGTTCGGTAATGTATTCGATATTGCTCTTATAAAAGCCGATCATGCTCTTGGGAAGAGTGAAAACCGCCATCCTGTTTACCCGTTTATGAGCATAAAAGCCCCAGGAAAAAAGGAGAGGGCTTACTAATAATGCGGTAATTAGAATTAAAATGCCTTTTTTACGCATAATTTGTGTTTATTTGTGGTTCCAAAGGTCAGGAAAATAGTTTTACTATTGAGGAATTTAAATAATTTTTGTGTTTTCAATTCTATGACCTATATTTGCAATCCGAAATTTTAGAGAGAACTAAGAAATGGCGAATCATAAATCAGCGATTAAAAGAATCAGGGCTAATGCCTCAAAACGACTAAGAAACCGTTATCAGGCAAAAACAACCCGTAATGCAATCAAGAAATTGAGAAGCACGACCAGTAAATCTGAAGCATCAGACCTTTTGAAAAAGGTTACTTCCATGCTGGACAGGTTAGCTAAGAAGAATGTGATTCACAAGAACAAAGCTGCAAACAACAAATCTAAGCTTACTAAACTGGTTAACAACCTCAAGTAATAAGGATTTTTAATAGTATTCTATAAAGAATCCCGCATCTATCAGGTGCGGGATTTTGTGTTTTCAGCCTATCTTACGATCGTAAAGGTTGGCACGATGAATTACTTTGATCTTAAACTTTCTATTCCCAACTGGCAGGACGAAGATAAGCCCCGTGAAAAGCTCCTGCTCAAAGGCCGGAACAGCCTGACGGACGCGGAGCTGATCGCGATCCTCCTCGGTTCGGGCATTCCCGGCGAATCGGCAGTAGAGCTGGCACGTCGCCTGCTGATCGCTGCCAACAATAGTCTTGTACAGCTTTCCAACCTCGAAGTAAAGGATTTCAGGCGGTTCAAGGGAGTAGGACCTGCTAAAGCGGTTACGATCATGGCAGCATTGGAGCTGGGGCGGAGGCGGAAAGACGCGGTTTCGGCCGGAAGCCAGCGCCTGCTTACCAGCGATGAAGCCTATCATGTGATCCGTGGCGACCTGGAAGACATTCCTCATGAAGAGTTCTGGGTGCTGTTCCTGAACAAGGCCAATTCGATGATCTCCAAGAAGTGTATCAGCAAGGGCGGGGTCGGCGGTACCGTGGCAGATATCAAGATCATCTTTAAGCAGGCGATCGACCTGCTGGCCAGCGCGATCATCTTAGTGCATAATCACCCTTCCGGCAACCTGAAGCCCAGCCAGTCGGACAAGGAGCTTACCCGTAAAATGAAGCAGACCGGGGAATTGATGGAGGTGATCGTGCTCGACCACCTGATCATTACCAACAACGGTTATTTCAGTTTTTCTGATCATAGCTTGCTTTAACGCTCTGGCCTTTGGTCCCTGTAATCAGATACGCCTTTTTACTGCGATTTTCCTACATTTGCAGGAAAGCGTTTTTTAGAATGAAGATCTCGTATAAGTGGCTGAAAGATTTCATCAGCCTGGATTTAACAGCAGAAGAAATATCATCGACCTTAACCTCTGTAGGGTTAGAGGTAGAATCTATAGAAAAAGTACAACGTATCCCGGGAGGACTGGAAGGATTGGTGATCGGTTTTGTTAAAGAACGCAGCCAGCACCCGAATGCCGACCGCCTGAGCATTACCAGGGTAGATGTCGGGAATGGCACTGACCTTCAGATCGTGTGCGGCGCACCTAATGTGGCTGCAGGACAGAAGGTGATCGTGGCGCAGGTAGGTACTACCGTGTACCCTGTAAGTGGTGAGCCATTCAAAATAAATAAGTCTAAGATCAGGGGAGAGGTTTCCGAAGGGATGATCTGTGCGGAAGACGAGATCGGGCTTGGCGGATCGCATGCAGGTATTATGATCCTGCCTGAAGATGCTCCTTTAGGACAGGAAGCCCGTGTTTATTTCAACCTGGAAGATGATATTGTGTTTGAAATCGGCTTAACGCCTAACCGGGCCGATGCAGCCTCGCATTTAGGCGTAGCCCGCGACCTGGCGGCTTACTACCGTAAGCAGGCAAGCCTGCCTGAAGCTTCCGTTACTTCGGATGTTAAGGGATCGCTGGTACAGGTGGAGGTAAGAGATACAGAGGCTTGTCCAAGGTATTCATCCGTTGTTATTAAAGGGGTTACCATACAGGATTCCCCGGAATGGTTGCAAACCAGACTCATCAGCATCGGGCTGAAGCCGATCAATAATGTGGTCGATATTACGAATTACGTATGCCATGCCCTTGGACAGCCCATGCATGCTTTCGACGCGGCCGGTATCAAGGGGAATAAGGTGGTGGTGCGGAAGGCTGTGCAGGATGAACGTTTTACGACGCTCGATGAAGTGGAGCGTAAGCTCTCTGCTGAGGACCTGGTGATCTGCGATGAAAATGAGGTGATGTGCATCGCTGGTGTTTTTGGTGGGATCCGTTCCGGCGTAAAAGCAAGCACACAGACGGTATTCCTGGAAAGTGCATATTTCAACCCGGTAAGTGTGCGGAAGACAGCGAAGCGCCATGCCCTGAAAACTGATGCCTCGTTCCGTTTTGAACGGGGGACTGACCCGGAGATCACCATGAAGGCCTTAGAATATGCTACCCGGCTTATTTTAGAGATCGCCGGAGGCGAGATCGCTTCGGAGTTCATGGATCATTATCCGGTCCGGGTTGAAAAAGCGAAGATCGAAGTTTCCTATGCCCGGATCCAATCGCTCATCGGTAAGGAGATCCCGGCCGCGGAGATCCGCGATATTATCAAAGCCCTTGATTTCTCCATACTGAAAGAAACCGCGGAGGGCTTAAGCATCGAGGTGCCGACTGTTAAGGTGGATGTAACCCGCGAATGCGATATTGTAGAAGATGTGCTCCGTATCTACGGACTGAATAATATTGAAATGCCTTCACAGGTACGTTCATCCCTTTCCTTCCCGAATAAGCCGGATAAGGAAAAGATCCAGGACCAGGTTTCCAATCTGCTTTCTGCGCAGGGCTTCAACGAGATCATGTCGAACTCGCTGAGCCGTTCGGCTTATGCCGACTGGCTGAACCCCGAAGAGAAGGTGAGCATCCTGAATCCCCTGAGCAACGAGCTGGACGTGTTGCGGCCAACGATGCTGTTCTCTGGCCTGGAAGCAGTTTCTTTCAACCAGAAACGCCAGTCTGCCGACCTGAAGCTATTTGAATTCGGCTCCACATACCGCAAGGTAAATGGTCAGTATAAAGAAACCCAGTATCTTTCCCTGTTTATAGCGGGTACTAAGAATGCTGAAAACTGGAACAGCTCATCTGCCAAGGCCGATTTCTATTACTTGCGGTCATTTGTCGACGGGATGATGAAGAAGATGGGAATAAGCGATTACCAGCTTCATACCATTGCCGACCAGGTATTTGCCGAAGGCCTGAGCTATATGATCGGGGAGAAAACCTATGTGTCGTTTGGCAAGGTTGCCAAGGCTCCGCTTAAGATGACTGATGTGTCGGGAGATGTGTACTATGCGGAGTTCAATTGGGATCATGTGATGCAGAAGCGTAAGAAATACCTGCTGGAATACCGGGAAATTGCCAGGTTCCCTTCTGTACGACGTGACCTGTCGATGCTGCTGGATAAGCAGGTGAGCTTTGAGGAGCTGAAGAAGATCGCCCTGCAAACCGAAAAATACCTGCTGAAAGAAGTGCAGGTGTTCGATGTGTACGAGGGCGACAAGATCCCGCAGGGGAAGAAATCATACGCGCTGAGCTTTATATTGCAGGATGAAGAGAAAACACTGAACGACAAGCAGATCGATTCGGTGATGGATAAGCTGATCCGCAATTATGAAGAGAAGGCCGGGGCAGAAATAAGAAAAGCATAAGCAGATAAAATAATGAGTGGCTATAAGACCCAGTTAGGCAATATTGAAACCAAGGTGGATATGCTCCTGGAGTACTGCGATGCGCTGAAGGAGCAAAACCAGATCCTGCTGTCTGAAAACGAGTCACAGAAAAAAAAATCTGAACAATTATATACACAGCTTAAAGAGCTGGAAGAGAAGCACCGAATACTTAAATTAGCCCGCAGTGTAGCAGAGACCAGCGAAAAATCTCTTGACATTAAGGCAAAAATTAACGATTTTGTGCGGGAAATAGATAAATGTATTGCTATATTGACTAAA
>CALNCF010000075.1 GCA_937875035.1 uncultured Sphingobacteriaceae bacterium
GCAGAAATCCTCGCACAGCATACGCATGAAGGAGCTGAATATCGAAAAGGATATCAGCTTCTGCCTGAATGTCGACATCTGTTCGGTGATCCCGGTATTGGAAGAAAATGCCCTGGTGCGCATGGCATTCGAGCCTGCGGAAAGCCGGTAATTATATATCAGGATCTCCCCTGAAAATTACTTCCCGATCTTCGTGTTTTCCAGAACGATATTTTCGTCGCCCTGCCGGTAAGGCAGGTAGGTGATAATGAATTGCAGCATCTCATCCTTGGTGCTCATGCTGCCCTCGCGTTCGCCCACCCATTGCGGGGGATCGTTCGGGTTATTCGGGTTATCGCGTGTATTGTCGTATGTGGCCTCTACATAAATGGTCGTTCCCTTCGGAAGCTTCAGCATCTTTTTAAACGTGTAGAAATACTGCCAGCGGAAATCCCAGCGGTTGATGCGGATAAGCGGAATGGTTTGGCCGTCGGGACTGATCGCGTAAGCCAGGAACGATTTTCCCAGCAGGTGCATATGCGGGTTGATGGTGAGCAGCGACATATCCTCGGCAATGGTGTACTGCGTATAAAAGGTTTTGACGGAATCAGGAGGGATCATCAGCTTCGGATGAATCTCGGATACCCCGTAATTGCCGAGCTGGAATTCCTTGATCCGCCTGGAGGGCGGCACATCACTGAAAAATATATTGAAGTACGACTGGTCCGTTTCGTCTTTCGGAGTAGGGCCGTAATGAATGTCGTTCAGGAAGATATAGTTCTTCTTCTTCATGGTGAACCCACCGATCCCGTCCGGGTAAACAGGAGGAATCACCCCCGGCAGGTAATTCGTGGCCGCGGGAATAAGCGGAGGGAAGGAACCGTCGTCATTCATCAGGTTCATCTGCTTATAGGCATCCAGTCGCGCGCCCTCGTAATTTTTGGTATAATAAGATTCGGTGTACAGGTCTTTCTTCTTGCCCTCATCATAAGCCAGCACATAGCCGTTCACATGATGCACCCGGCGGCGGTTATCGGGTACGAATTCGATC
>CALNCF010000076.1 GCA_937875035.1 uncultured Sphingobacteriaceae bacterium
CAGAAACCTGATCGTCCATGCAGTGTCTCAAATAAAAAATAAGCTAAGAGGAAAGACCATGCTGCTCCGCTCTGTATTCCCCTTCTTTAAGAGCGCCTTCCGCGAATCGGATGAGATCAATTATGAGCAATTGAAACGCATGATGGAAAGGAGGCGTTCCTGATGAACTTTGAAACACTTTACCGCGAGCTCGAAGCCAATGGCAGCGAGCAGACCCGTAAAACCTACAGGCGGCACGGAGCGCCCGAACCCATGTTCGGCGTGAGCTTCGCCGTATTGGGTAAGCTGAAGAAATCGGTTGTTTCTCCCAACAAAAAGAAAGGCGTGAACCAGGAGATCGCGCAGCAGCTCTGGGATACGAAGAACACCGACGCGCGCACCTTAGCGCTGATGATCATCGACCCGGACGCGCTGACGGAAACAGAGGCGGAAGACTGGCTTAAAGAGATCAATTACCAGGCGCTTGCCGATTACTTTGCACAGGCTGTTGCAAAGACATCCTTTGCAGAAAAGAAGCTTCATAAATGGATCAAAAGCAAGGATGAATATGTACGGCGTACGGGGTATTCCTTACTGAACAGCCTGATCAAGGGAGGAAAGAAATTTGATGAGCGCGATTTCGAACAGTATATGGAAAAGATAGAGAAAGAATTGCAGTCATCTGCCAACTGGGCCAAAGAAGCGATGAACACTTCGCTCGTTGCCATCGGTTCGGTAAACGAAACGCTCCGGGCACGCGTTATTGAGATTGCAGACCGCATCGGTCCGGTAGAGATCGATTACGGGGATACGCACTGCCAGACCATCGTGGTGAAGGAATACCTGGAGCGTATCTATGCACGTAAGAAAACGATGAAATTTTAACCACTAACAACAACATCCTATGAAAAAGAACATCTTCACATTCCTGCTCCTGCTCCTGGCAGGCAGCGGGCTCGCACAGGTAAGCTATGGGATCAAAGGCGGGCTGAACGTTTCTTCCATGAGTGTCAGCGATCCAGCCGTGTCCTCTAAAAACGGCTTTCATGCAGGTGTGTACGTAAAATTCAGCGCGCTGCTGATCGCCGTACAGCCTGAGTTTCTGTACTCCCAGAAAGGATACACTACTTCTGCAGGCAGCAACGATGTGGACGTACGCCTCAACTACCTCGATATCCCGGTTATGTTGAAAGTGAAATTATTCCCGGCACTCTCTGCCGATATCGGCCCACAATATTCACTGCTCCTCTCTCAAGAGACCAAGATCACAGACAACAATACCGGCAATACACAAAAAAATACCGGCCTGGGCGGCATGAACAAGGGTAACCTGGGTGCGGGAGTAGGTATGAGCCTCCAAATATTCAAAGTAGGTATCGGCGCCCGTTATGTGTTTGATTTTGATGATGTCGATAAAAGCACAAAGTCGAAGAACAGGGTGTTCCAGCTATCAGGTGTTTTAAAGTTTTAATTTTTACAGATGAAATATACCAGCGCTGCGGAAGCAGTACAAGCCATACGTTCGGGAGACCGGGTGTTTATACATAGTGTAGCGGCAGCCCCTCAGCAATTGATCCGGGCAATGACCGCGCGTTCCGCTGAATTGCGTGATGTAAAAGTGATCCACCTGCATACCGAAGGCTCGGCGCCTTATGCCGATCCCGGTATGGAGCCGAGCTTCCGCCATGAGGCGCTCTTTATCGGGGCCAATGTGCGGAAAGCCGTGCAGGAAAACCGGGCTGATTATATCCCCGTGTTCCTGAGCGAAGCCCCGCTCCTGTTCAGGCGAGGCGCCATTCACCTGGATGTCGCCCTGATCCATGTTTCACCACCCGACGCGCATGGCTATTGTTCGCTGGGCGTATCGGTCGATACCTCGCTGGCAGCATGCGAGCATGCCACCACGATTATCGCGCAGGTAAACCCCAACATGCCACGCACACACGGCGATGGCTTCATCCATATCAGCCAGATCGATTATGCCGTGGCCTGCGATGATGCGCTACCCGTTACGAAAGAGCATACGCTTAGTGACATAGAACGACAGATCGGGCAGCACGCGGCTTCGCTCGTGGAAGATGGCGCCACCCTGCAAATGGGGATCGGTGCGATACCCGATGCCGTGCTTGATTGCCTGAAGGATCATAAGCACCTGGGCATTCATACAGAGATGTTCTCCGACGGGCTCGTTCGCCTTTTCGAATCAGGAGCTGTAACTGGCGAAAAGAAGAGCATCGACAAAAAACAGATCATCACGGCTTTTGCCTACGGCACCAAAAAAGTATATGATTTCCTGCACGACAATCCCCTGGTGAAGCTGCGCGATGTAGCCTATGTGAATATGCCGCTGACCATTTATAAGAATCCGAAGGTAACGGCTATTAACAGCGCCCTCGAGATCGATCTCAGCGGACAGGTATGCGCCGACTCCATTGG
>CALNCF010000077.1 GCA_937875035.1 uncultured Sphingobacteriaceae bacterium
CTTGGGCATCTTGATGTCGCATAGCACCAGGTCGAGCTTTTCTTTTTTAATGAGGTTGAGGCCTTCCTGGCCGTCGGTCGCTTCGATCACCTCAAACTTTTCGTATTCAAATATTTCGCGCAGGGTGCTGCGGATGCTTCGCTCGTCGTCGATGATTAAGATCTTTGGCATAATATAAATTAAAAAATAAGCTGCTTCCCAAAAGGAAGGAGAACGGGTATTTTACACTTTTTGTACTGACGAATATATTCATTTGCGTCAAAAAACAAAACCCTTCCGTCTGGAAGGGTTTTGTTAAGGTGCCTGTAAAAAATGCAAATCCGTAAGCCGGGTTCTGTTATCATCAGGAATAAATCCCTTCCGACTTCTATCATTTATCTGGGATCGTAATCGCTTACGACCTCTATCAACCTACCCTCCGGCTCGGGCGAGCAGCCCTCGGACACCGGTGTATTTGGTTTTTCAACTCCTGAGGTTTACCGCGATCCCGGTCACCCGGAAAAGCCGTGAGCTCTTACCTCACGTTTTCACCCTTATCGCGCCCGGAGGCGAGACGGTTTATTTTCTGTGGCACTTTCTATACCCGCCGGAGCGGGCTCTTCCCGTTAGGAAGCAGGATGCTCTGTGTTGCCCGGACTTTCCTCCCTTTAATTGCTTAAAGAGCGATAGAACGATTTGCCCTGCAAAGGTATAAAATTATGCGGGCTCTTATTTTTTAGGGCCGAATACTTTTTTGAGGATCTCGGTAACGCGGGCTGCCGGGTCGGTGCGGATCTTGGTTTCTTCCTGTGCCACCAGCACAAAGAGTCCGTCGACTGCCTTGCCGGTCGCATACGAAGCGAGGTCGGGATTCATCTTCTGCACGGTCGGGATCTTATTATAGGTATTGATGATGTCGCCCCAGTATTTAGTGGCGTTCACCTTCGCCAGCGCACGTTGGATCACCGGCTTGAATTTAGCCTGGAGCTGCGCGTTAGTGTTTGTTTTGAGGTACCTGGTGGCCGCATCGTTCGATCCGTTGAGGATGTTCAGCCCGTCGTTAATGGTCATCTTTTTCACGGCATCGATAAAGATAGGGCCGGCTTCCTTCGCCGCTTCTTCTGCCGCACGGTTCAGGGTAACGATGAAGTCGTTCACCAGCTTATCCTGCCCGTATTTGCGCAGGGTGCTTTCGATCTTCTGGGCTTCAGGAGGAAAGGGGATAAAGAGCTTCGGATTCTTATAGTACGCATCTACTTTGGAGGCCAGCTGGGCGGAGTTCTGGCTGCCGATGGTGAGCGCTTCTTTCAGGCCTTTGATGATCTCGTCATTGCTCAATGGTGTATTCTGGTTCAGCACTTTGGTGCCTTCGCTTTTAACCTTGTCCCAGTTCAATTTCTGGGCACATGAGGTAAGGCTTATCGTGCTGATCAGCAGCATCAGCGTAAAAAACTGTTTCATAATCGGGTTTGTTTTTGATGTTTGGTATGAAGGAATATCGGTTTATGGTAAACGGTTCCGAATATCTGAATTATATATCGTTTTTTCTCCTGTAAAATTATCAATTTAGGCCCAAATTACACAGGAGATGTTTGCAGAGATCATTACGATCGGAGATGAGATCCTGATCGGACAAATAGTAGATACGAATTCGGCATGGATGGGCAGGCAGCTGAACGACGCGGGGATCCGTGTAAAGCAGATCAGCTCGGTATCGGATCAGAAGGGAGCTATTTTAGATGCCCTGGCCGATGCGGAAAAAAGAGCCGACCTGGTGCTGATCACCGGCGGACTGGGCCCGACCAAGGATGATATTACCAAATACACACTTTGCGAATACTTCGGCAGCAAACTGGTGCTGAACGAAGCGGCGCTGGAGAATGTGCGGCAGATCTTCGCGCGCTTCAAGCGCCCTGTGCTGGATGTAAATATAAAGCAGGCAGAGGTGCCGGACAATTGCCAGGTATTGCTGAACGCGAACGGTACCGCGCCGGGTATGTGGTTCGAGCGAAACGATACCATCTTCGTGTCGATGCCGGGCGTACCCTTCGAGATGATGGGGATGATGGAAGAGCAGGTGATCCCGATGCTGAAGCAGCGTGGCGACGCGCCGGCGGTGATCCACGAAACGATCATGACAGCCGGGATCGGGGAGTCCTTTTTAGCGGAAGCGATCTCGGATATTGAAGATGTATTGCCTCCTTACATTAAGCTTGCCTACCTGCCCAAACTGGGCTCGGTGCGGCTGCGTCTCAGCGGGGTATCGGATGATGAGGAAGGACTGCGTGCCGAGCTGCTGAATTATAAAGAGCAGATCGCGGCGCGGGTGAGCGGGCACGTGTTCGCCATGGAGGATATTCCTTTTGAAGAGGCTATTCTCCGGAAGCTGACCGGGCGTAAAGAAACCCTGGTAACGGCCGAAAGCTGTACAGGAGGGTATATCGCGCACCTGCTGACCACCGTACCGGGTTCCTCCGCGGCCTTCCTGGGCGGGGCAGTGTCATACTCTTATGCCCTGAAAGAAATTATGCTGGGTGTGCGTGAAGAAACCCTGGCGCAGTCGGGAGCCGTGAGCGAGGAAACGGTACGGGAGATGGCTGTGGGCGCGCTGGAAAATTACCAGGCAGATTACGCAATTGCGTG
>CALNCF010000078.1 GCA_937875035.1 uncultured Sphingobacteriaceae bacterium
AGGGTAGATCTTAACCTGGTAGGGAGCATTGCTGTTCAGCAGGCCCGATACCGCGATACGTACCTGCTCAGCGCCCAGCGCCGTTGGCGTGAAAGCCGCATCGTATAAAGTATAGCCACCCAGCACACCATATTTGTACTTATGTTCGGCTACCGGTCTTACTGCAAAATCCAGTGATTCCGTATATACTTTTTTCAGCCTGCCTGCTGCATCATACTGGTAATGGCTGAACATGTTACTGGCATCGAGGATATCAGTCACCTGCCCTGAAAAATGATCGTACACATAGGCATTCATCGCGGTATTTACAGGAGCAAACCTGAAATCATCAAAGTACACGTATCCAGAGGATCCTGTATTCTGGCAAACCACCTTTAATGTTGTTCCGGAGCTCAGGTTTCCGGCCGGGATCTTCAGATCGATCCGGTACCAGTTCCCTGCTTTCTTTCCTGTTACATGAGCATATGTTTTCGTACCGCCGTCTATTTCATAATAAACCGATGCGACCGGAGCTGTGCCCGTACCCGAATTCCGCACCCAGACACTGGCGGCATAGCTTCTTCCTGCGGTCAGCTTGTTCAGCGGAACCGTATATTTAAAAGCGCTGGCATTAGCGTATGTTTTCAGGCTCGCCATCCCTGTATGTGCAACAGACAAGGGATCGTATTCGCCCGGGGTGCCTGAAGCATATACTACCGAGAGGTCCGGGATCTCTACAGAACCGGGCTGCCCATTGGATACGCCTCCCACCGATACGCTCGAAAGATCTTCCGCACCACTGTACGCAAATTCGTAATAGCCTGCCATCGCTGCCGTTGACAATACACGCGACTGGTTGTACCCCATCCTGCCGGAAGCATAGTTCCCGTTCATGTCGATCGCTTCGAGGGCATGCGAATATTTATTGTACAGTGTAACCTCATTGGAACGCTGCCATTCTTCGCCCGGGTCACCCTGGTCAAACGGAACGAACTTATCATACGAGGTCATGCCACTGCCTGTTGTTCCTTTAGGAGCCCAGTAATATTCCGATTTTTTCCGCCATACGCTCTGCTGATCCACAGCAGCGACTCCCAGCACCGGAACCTCGTTGCTCCAGGTCTGTGCAGAAGCAGATAAAATATAGGCAGGTTCATGGCTACCATCCAATTTATAGGAGGTGGACAGCGCCGTTTGCGCAATCATATGCTTATTATCCGGATCGTTGATCTTCATTCCCATCGGACCATATACCCGGTAAGCGGGTAATATCTCTGTCATGAATTCATTTCCATAAGAATCTGCCGACCGTGTTTTAATTGCCTGTCCGTTATAGAAATCGTATTCATCGTAATAGGTAACCGAAACATTACCGGTCTTATAATCGGTTGTGCCGGAACTGATCAGCACAGAAGGCAATTCCTGCTTCCGTGTATACACAGACTTAAGATCGTAATACCAGGTGCTGCCCACTATCTGCGAGATGTTCTGGCGGGAGTCGGCATAGGCTTCTTCGATTACCCCCTGGGAATTATACCTGGAAGACATGTTCCCGGTATAGGAGCTGATAAACTGGGATGGGGTAATGGACGGATTCGCTTCCAGTATCTCATCGTACAGGTAGCGGTTCACCATTTCCGAAACTATCTTACCGTCTTTATCAAATGTCTGTACCCTTTTGAGATTCCCGATAGCGCCTGTAAGGTCGGACATCAGCCAGTTCTTATAATAATGATTCACATACGTGCTCTTATTGAATGTGGCTTCGGCCACTTTCTGCATCTGTACCATCCGCTCGTCGAACACCTGGAAGGTGTACGTGCTATGGCCCGGGAATGAAGTTTCTTCCGTTCCGTTCTTTACTTTTTCGTTCACTGTGACCGAGCCATACATTACGCCGGGAGCCGGCACTTCCGATGCGATGATGAGCAGGTCGGAGAAGCTTTTCAGCAGGTATGCGCTGTAATCATTCTCTAACCCTTTAAGCGCCACTTCAAGCGTGGCGTTGTATGGATCATTATTCAATGTGATACGTTCCATGTCGATCACCCCCAGGCCGATAGGCTCGAACGAAGTAACGCCAGAGGTATAGCCGTTGCTGCTATAATCATATTCTGTGGTCCTGGAAAATGCGGAGATACCGTCTTCCATAGATACACTTTTCACTCTCAGTCCTCCTCCGTACCGGGTGATCTGCTCATCCATGAACACATTCCCTCCTACCACCTGGTTGGTTACTTTGACTCCACATAGCTCAGCATTAACCACGGTGACGGAATTAATTTCAGAATCGAAATATGCTTTAATAGCAGCGTTCTCTACAATCAAGTAATCTTCGCCCACTTCTTTGATCACAGAGGTGCTGACATCATAATTATCATGCAGCAGGGGCTCTTTTACAAAGGTTGCATAGGAATTTATATAAGACGGGCAGGTCCTTTTGGTCTGCTTCAGAACCCCAAGCATAAATTTAAGCTCTGTGTTTACCGTATAGATATCACGAAGGTCTGACTCCCCATTATTCAGGATCAGCTTTATACAGTCGGTATGTCCGGTCACATCTTTCTCAAAGCCATTGATGGAAAAATTTCCGTTCTTATACAATACGACATTCCGGTACTGATCGGATTCGTAGGCGATCTTCATCCGGGAGCCCATGCCTGTTCTTATTTCCCGCAGGCACCAGGCATCTATCGATTTTGATGAAACGGAAGAAGTTCTGCGATCCTGGTCGTTATCACCTGTATCCATATAATCTGTTTTCAGCATCATCCACATATCATAAAAATCCTTATTGTAATTAGGATTCTTCGTTGCTTTCGAGCTGACCGTATTCACTCCGTTGGGAGGAAGATGACCGATCCAGGCTACCTCGTATTTATAAAGCATAGACGTAACCTGCTCCAGTTGCCTGATCACTGCGTAGGTATAGCGCTTATTAAGATAGGTGATCTCCCGCATCTGCCCCGGCTCAAAAGGCTGTCCGGGTGCATGTGTGAACAGCACAGCACCTCGCTTCGTGTTTGCATCGATACTGTTATCGACTAATGTGACAGGGATACCGGGCTCTTCAATATCGTAAGAGAAGATCGCAGGCGGCAATACACTTTGCCCTCCTGTACCCCTGTAGCCCACTTTTTTAAGAGTCAGTTTTCCCGTTTTAACTGCGTATATACCTGCATCCGGACCATTGGTAAAATTATCGAGATCGTTATACAGAGAATCAGTCGCATAGCTATTAGGTAAACCGAAGGTCAGGCTATTATCATACGTAAAGTCAATTACTCTCACAGCCCGGTTTTCCAAAGCAACTCTTACTTCATCTATATCATATTTATCAATTACACATCTTCCATAATGTAAAGTTTCGTACTTTATCACATTATGATCCAGGTACCTGGTTACATGATCGTATTTCTCCGATTTGGTTTCCAAGCCAATCTTTTCTTCGGTGATCGGCGCCTCTATGGCCGGAAGGTCGCTATTGTTAACAAGGTAAATCTTATTGAGCCTGAGCATACTAACCGGGTAATGAATCCGATCGCTAAATATAAAAGGCTCAGTTTGTGTGTGAAGCTCATGAACCGCAACGGGCTCATACGAAGTGCCCAGGGCAATGCTCTTACCATCGGCACGGATTTCTTTCTCGAATATGGCCGTATGGGTACGGGTAGTGATCCGGTTCAGGTAATACAACTCTTTCACCCCTGAAGAATAGATAGTGAACTTATTATCCAGATCCCGGTTTGTTCCTTCCGAGGGATTTCTCCATTTATAACTCTTCGACCATAACCCGTAGTCGAAGCGCACCCAATACCCCCAATCGGCCTCATCTGCCCTGCCGTTTTCGTTGCGATCAATAAAATCAGGGCCTGTGATCGCTGTCAGGTACCAGGTGTACGCGTATTTTTCTTTCTTTGTCAGCTCATTCCGCGCATCGCGTTTGGTATTTTCCATCCGGGTATATTCCTCTTTCGCATACACCGGCAATGCGTAATGATAGGTGACCCCACTGGCATTGGTGATCATAAAAGCACCGATCTGCGCATTGTCGTCACGTACGAACCCGGGTGCATTGGTATTGATCAAACCTTCCTGCTTAGGTGTTTTACCGGTAATCGCATTGGACAGCTCATTCTTAATTTCAGCATTGGTAAAATATTCGATATGCCTAGTACCTTCCAGCTGATTTTTTGAGGAGTTATATCCATTGATACCATATTCATTACCTGTATCATGCAGATTGAAATTCACTGTGGCCGGAGAATTCGAGGCGTTGATATTACCGGACGCGATCACCGAGCGGTTCGAGAAATCGTTCATAAACCTGAATTCCGTGCCTGTACCTGTATAGCCTAACAGGGGGTCCGTTTTTATTTCACGTTCACCTGCCAGTCCGTTGCGCATGCGTGTCTGCATATACAGCATCGATTTCAGGGCATAAGGGCGCATATTGCCGGACAAGCCCTGTGCGGTTACCGAATAGTTATCATAGCCCGGCAGACTTCCACCTGTAAGCCAGGACGGATCATAATGGGAATATATATTTGCATCCTTATCCAACAGCCGCGTTACATCATAAGCCGAATTATCCAGTGTACTCTGTGATGGAGCTGTCGTTGGATTATACAATACGCCATACGTATTTATGCTGGCCGTTTCATCAGACCAGTACCGCTGATAGGAATAGGACAAAGGCACATTTATAAAGTAAATCGGGATATTCAATCCAACACTCCCACCTTCCGTCTGGATTTTTCCGGCAGAAGGGTTATACACGGAGTAGCTCCCCATTCCTGCATGTATTGTTTTAGTTCCATCTGAACTCATTGAAATCCCCAGACCAGCTATACCAACTTTAACAGAAGATTTAAACCGGATTGATTCAAAATTTGAATCAAAACCTCCCTGCAGACTGACAATACCACCAACTGTAATTCCTGTTCTTACCGATGCATAGTCATCGCCGTAAGGAGTCATCCCAAATTCTGCATATAAGCTTCCACCTCCAAAATTCATAGATTGTCCTACACCAAATCCCCGATACGTGTCTTGTGAAAAACTTAATCCAACACCAACTGATAGTGGAGTATTTGCTATACCAACACTTACACCTACTCCATAGGTGTGTGTAACACCGCCATCCCAGATATCCCGTACCACGTTCTGGACACCATTATGATCGTCGGCATAACCATTTACATTCCTGGTGATCGCGCCGGGGTTGAGGGTCCAGCCCAAACCGACCCAGGAAGCTTCTTCGTTTGGCTGGATACCCGCATGATAGGAAAGCGACAGCGGATAACCACCCTCCGGACCCGGAACTTCCAGCAAGGGCATGTTATAAGTCATATCCCCGGTGAGCAGGTTAACCATATCGGTGGTATCGACCGGCTCAAAGCTGGTCGCCTCGGGAGCAGTCGGTCCTGCGGTCAACGCATACGAAATGGTCGGCGTAAAAACATTAAATACAAAAACCAGGAGCAGAAATACCGCAATAGATTTTTGAGATCTGGAATTAAATAAATTCATAAATGATGGGTAACTATTTAGTCTATAAATCGTTCCATTCCACTTCGGGAGTGTTCAGGATATTTTTTGTTTTAAAATCGAATGTGATATTTCCTGTATTCAGTCCGAATTCCCTGACATGTAATCTCAACTGCTCTGAGGCCCGGATCTTCTCTGCCGGAAACACAAGCAAAAGCATATTCGCCGGGCTCATATTGAAGGTACGCTGGAACAGGTAATCGTTCACACAGATCGTATCGTTCCTATCGGTCGTAAGCAGGATAAAATCTTTCATATTAAATGAAAGCGTCTGTAAAAGCGCGCTGTACTCGCCGTAACCTTTATTCATATCCAACGCTTCCCTGCCATGCTTAGAGAATGCCAGTGCAAAACAGGAAATATTCATGTATTTGTTCTTCAGGGAATCGGGTGAAGCAGCGGCAGTTGCATACGCAGAGGCCTCCAGTTCGTTCAAAACCATCAGGTCCGTTGGCTGATAGAGCGCCGTGACCTGTATATCGTTACGCATTTCTACCTTTTTCAG
Source organism: uncultured Sphingobacteriaceae bacterium (assembly GCA_937875035.1). Taxonomy (GTDB): domain Bacteria; phylum Bacteroidota; class Bacteroidia; order Sphingobacteriales; family Sphingobacteriaceae; genus CALNCF01. Next base: position 6,035 of record CALNCF010000078.1, read on the forward strand.
ACCGTTCTTTGTATCCGACAGGTATTCCATATATGCTTTTGCAGAGCTAGGCGGAGCTTGCCTGCAACCTGCCTGCCATATGCACAGGAATAAAAATATATACCTCATCATTTCGCAGATCCGGTATATTCCTGGTTAAGACCCGTCACGATGTCATCCGTAATATCCCGGCTCTCTCTGACATAAGCAATATTGGAAGCCTGGCTTGCTGTCAGGATGAAATCATACCCATGCGCTTTTCCATACCTGCTGATATACAGGTTCACCTGCTGAAGAACCTCCTGTGTCATCCGCACATCTTCCTTCTGAGCTGTTTCTCTTAATGTTTTCTGATAATTATTCAAACGTTCCTGTTTAGCGCTGATCTGCTGCCGAGCTGCCACCTTTTGCTTTTCAGTCATTGATAGACTGGCTTTTTCATATGTCTGAATCTCACTCTTCACTTCCTGAAGCAGCGAGTCGATATTTGCTTCCCATATCGCAGATTTGTTCCTGTACGCTTCCCGGGCAATACTCATTCCTTTATAGTTTTCGAGCAGCTTCGCAGAATCGACATACGCAATTTTGATCTCACGTCCACAGAAGAAGATGTATACCAAAAGAACAAGCACAGCAACAATCAGTACCAGATCTTTGATCAGGGTTATTTTTTTCATATATGTATGGAAAAGTTGGGTGTAACAAAAAGAATCCCGGACTATAGTTACATAGCCTGGCTAATAATAGAGGTTAATTAAAGACTAGAAATCGGGTTAGTTTAGCAGCTGTCAGATACAGCACGCTACAATTATAACAAAAATAATACAAAACGAAAAAGAAGGAAAAAACAGGTCTTTCAAGATATCATATTATAAAAAACGCTCCTTATGTTGTCGTTCTGATTTGTCGGCAACTGGT
>CALNCF010000079.1 GCA_937875035.1 uncultured Sphingobacteriaceae bacterium
CGCAGTCATCGGAGCCGGGGCGGCAGCGATCTCCTGCTCGAAGCTGTACGTGGTGATGGGAGCGAAGCTCGATAACATCGTGATGATCGACCGCGAAGGGGTGATCCGTGCCGACCGTAAGAATCACATGGATGAGACCAAGCGTTATTTCGCCACGAAGAGAGATCTGCATACCCTGGCCGATGCCGTAAAGGATGCTGATGTGGTGATCGGTCTTTCTTCCGCGAATAACCTCAGCCCCGATATGCTGAGATCCATGGCGAAGAACCCGATCGTATTCGCTATGGCAAACCCTGACCCGGAGATCGACTATAACCTGGCCGTCAAAACAAGAAATGACATCATTATGGCTACGGGCCGTTCCGACTTCCCGAACCAGGTGAACAACGTACTGGGCTTCCCGTACATCTTCCGCGGAGCGCTGGATGTACGTGCCACACAGATCAACGAGGCGATGAAGATCGCTGCGGTAAAAGCGATTGCCGACCTGGCGAAAAAGCCGGTGCCGGAAGCGGTAAACCTGGCCTATAACCAGAAGAATATGTCCTTCGGAAAGGATTACATCATTCCGAAGCCCTTAGACCTGCGCCTCATCACGCATGTAGCGCCTGCCGTAGCCAAAGCGGCGATGGATTCAGGCGTAGCCCGCCACGACATTACCGATTGGGAAGCGTACAAGGAAGAGCTGAAAAAACGCCTGGGACTGGATGACAAGCTGATGCGTGCCATCACGGTGAAAGCTAAAGGCAAGCCGAAACGCGTAGTATTTGCCGAGGCTGATAATTATAAGATATTAAAGGCAGCCCAGATCGTAAAAGACGAAGGTATTGCCTTCCCGATCCTGCTGGGCGATGTGAAGAAGATCAACAGCCTGATGAAAGAGCATCACCTGGATTTAGGCGATGTGCAGATCATCGATCCGCGTGTGGATGAGCCCCGCCATGCCGAATTCGGAAATGTGCTGTTCGAGAAACGCAAGCGTCGCGGAGTAACCTTGTACGAAGCGAAAAAGCTGATGCGCGACCGGAATTATTACGGCGCGATGATGGTCGAGATCGGAGAGGCCGACGCCCTGATCTCCGGCCTGACCAAGAACTACCCGACCACGATCCGCCCGTCTTTACAGATCATCGGAACGGCTCCTGGGGTGACCCGCGTGGCAGGCATGTATATGATGCTCACGAAAAAAGGCCCGGTGTTCCTGGCCGATACTACCGTGAATGTAGACCCTACCGTAGAGGACCTGGTGGATATTACTACCCTGGTAGCACAATCGGTGAGCCGGTTCAATATTACCCCGCGCATCGCGATGATCACCTATTCGAACTTCGGAAGCTCTGAGCAGACCAGCCCGATCAAGGTACGCGAAGCGGTGAAGGTGCTTCATGAAAAACATCCTGATATTATTGTAGATGGAGAGATGCAGGCGAACTTCGCCCTGAACCCTACCCTGCTGGAAGATAATTACCCGTTCTCCAAGCTCGCCGGCGAACCGGCCAATACCCTCATCTTCCCGAACCTCGATTCAGGAAATGCGGCATACAAGATTCTCCAGGAGCTGGGTGGCGCGGAAGCCGTAGGCCCGATCCTGGTCGGCCTGAAGAAACCAGTGCATATATTGCAATTGGGATCTTCTGTTCGCGAGATCGTGAATATGGTGACCATCGCTGTTGTAGATGCGCAATCGAAAGATGAGCAGCCATCTGCCGAAGAAGAGAAACGTTCGAGATTCAGACTTAGAAAATGATCCATCACATTTCCGGAAAGCTGGTAAGTAAAACCCCTACACAGGTCGTGATCGAAGCGGCCGGTGTGGGTTATCTTATCCATATATCGTTAAATACGTATTCCAGGCTCCCCGACCAGGAGCATTGCATGCTCTTTACCCATCTGAGCATTAAGGAAGATGCCCATACGCTTTTCGGCTTTGCCGAAGAGGCTGAACGTCGTTTATTCGTTCACCTGATCTCTGTATCGGGGATCGGGCCCAATACCGGCCGGATGATCCTTTCATCCATCACGCCGCAGGAAATCCAGGATGCCATTATCCGGGGCGACGTATCCCAGATGCAGCGCATCAAGGGGATCGGACCCAAGTCCGCGCAGCGTATTATCCTTGATCTCCAGGATAAACTGAAAAAAGAAGGCCCGGATACCCTCTTATCGCTGATGCCGAACAATACAGCGAAAGATGAAGCGTTATCTGCCTTAATCATGTTAGGATTCGCCCGGAATGTGGCCGAAAAAGCACTTGAAAATGTGATTAAAGCGGCAGGTGGCGATTTACCTGTAGAACAGCTGATTAAATCGGCCCTAAAAAATTTATAATTATATCTTTGCCCAGTTTAATTGATTTCACGGTTTGAGAAAGCTATTTTCTAATCCGTCGTTTTATCGATGGATTTTTATTTTAACGACCTTTTTATCTGTTACACTCACCATTGTGTGGAGCACCGACGCGCGCGTTCGTCCGCACAAATGGGCTTTCGACCGCGAAGATACCACCCTGGGCGCCGCGCCTCCTCTTACCGACGATAAAAACAAAACATTAGACCTCAAAAACCCGCCTAACGTAGAGCGTAAGGTGGAATACGATCCGGCTACCCGCCAGTATGTAATGACGGAAACCATTGGCGGCCGTTTCTACCGGAACCCGACCTATATGAGCTTCGAGGATTACCTGAAATATGAAGCGAAGCAGTCGCAGAGCGGGTATTTTCGCCAGCGTTCCAACGAAAACTCGCTGGTTTCGGGAAGCATCGTACCTAAATTATATGTGAACAACCAGGTGTTCGACCGCATCTTCGGTGGAAGCAAGGTCGATATCCGTCCGCAGGGTAGCGCCGAGCTGATCTTTTCGGGGAAATTCAACCGGAACGACAATCCCCTGCTGAGCGAACGCCAGCGCAGAACGCAGTTCTTCGACTTCGACGAGAAGATCCAGATGAACGTGGTAGGGAGCATCGGCGATAAGCTGAAGATCACGACCAATTACAATACCGAAGCGACCTTCGATTTTGAGAACCAGATGAAGCTGGAGTACACCGGCTATGAAGATGAGATCATCAAGAAGATCGAGCTGGGTAACGTATCCCTGCCGCTGAACAGCAGCCTGATCAGCGGTAGTCAAAGCCTCTTCGGTGTTAAAACACAATTGCAGTTCGGTAAGCTGACCGTTACCAGCGTGTTCTCCCAGCAGAAGAGTGAAAAGAAGCAGATCAAGATCACCAATGGCGCGCAGACAACTGATTTTAAATTTTCTGCGGATAATTACGAGGGCAACAAGCACTATTTCCTGGCGCAGTATTTCAGGGATACGTATAACCAGTCGCTGGTCAATTACCCGGCAATTACGTCCAACGTGCTGATCAATAAAGTGGAGGTATGGGTAACCGATAAGTCAAGGAACGGGCAGAACGAAACACGTGATGTGATCGGTTTGATCGACCTGGGTGAGAACGAGCGGACCTTTATACAGGACCCGTCCTTTCAGAAGGGATTCAATCCATACCCTAACTCCGTGGATGCCCCGGGCGCGCCTGCCTCGAACAACCTGTTAAACATTCTTCCCGGAAGCTTCAGAACCTCTTCAGATAACACAGTCAATTCTTATTTCAATGATAAAGGCGGACCGGACAACTATGCGAAGATCCGTGCGCGTAAGCTGACCGACCGCGAATTCTCTTTTCATCCGCAGTTGGGTTATATCTCCCTGAACAGTGCGCTGAATGCTGATGAGGTACTCGCCGTATCGTTCCGCTATACTGTGAACGGGGTTGAATATACAGTCGGTGAATTTTCCAGCGAACGCCCGGAAACCAACCCGCCAACGGTGCTGTTCGTGAAATTGCTGAAGAACGTATCGGTGCGTACCGCGTTACCCATCTGGGACCTGATGATGAAGAACATTTATTCGCTGAATGCCTTCCAGGTAAACTCTAAGGATTTTCGTTTAGATGTGCTGTACCTCGACGAAAAAACATCGAATAATATCAATTACCTGCCCGATGGTCCGCCGAATGTGAAGAACATTCCGCTGATCCGGGTATTAGGGGTCGACCGCCTCGACAGCAGGCAGACGCTTACTCCGGATGGGATCTTCGACTTCGTGGATGGCATTACGGTGAACTCTTCGAACGGGCGGATCATCTTCCCGAGGGTAGAGCCCTTCGGCCGTGACCTCCTGAGCGCCTTCGGCGCCGATTCTGTTTTAGGGAAGACCTATGCCTTTACCGAGCTGTACGACTCTACACGATACCGTGCGCAGCAGATCCCGAAGAAAAATAAGTTCACCATCTCCGGTTCATTCCAGTCGACCAGCAATTCTGAATTTTCCCTGAACGCGATCAATATCCCCCAGGGATCGGTCGTGGTAAAGTCCGGTACGACCGTGCTTACGGAAGGGGTTGATTATACCGTAGATTATAACGTAGGTCGTGTAAAGATCGTGAACCAGGGAGTGCTTAATTCGGGCAGCCCGATCACCGTCGATCTGGAAAGCTCCACCCTGTTCGGGGTGCAGTCGAAGACCTTCTTCGGTTCGCGTTTCGATTATAAGTATAACGAGAAGCTGAATTTAGGGGCGACCTTTGTACGCCTTTCGGAACGCCCGCTTACGCAAAAGGTAAACATCGGCGATGAGCCTATCGCCAATAATATGTACGGCTTCGATGTGAATTACCGTACCGACTCCCGTTTCCTGACAACCCTCGTAGACCGTATTCCCCTGATCGAAACCAAGGCGAAATCGACCGTGACGGTAAGCGCTGAGTACGCGCGCCTGGACCCCGGGCACTCTCGCCTGCTCAATACCAAGACGAATAAAAGAGGAGTTTCATACATCGATGATTTTGAAGGCAGCAAATCGGCGATCGATATGCGGAATGCCGGAAGCTGGTTCATGTCATCGACCCCGGCCATGTTCCCGGAATCCAATTCATACAATCTCGACTATGGCTATAACCGTGCGCGCTTAGCCTTCTACCAGATCGACAACCTGTTCCACAGCCGTACCAATAACGCCACTCCCGGCCATATCAAGAACGACCGCAACCAGCTGTCCAATCACTATGTAAGGGAAGTGCGCGAAGACGAAGTATTCCAGAATAAGCAAACGCCTACCGGGCAGCCGAATATCTTATCTACCCTCGACCTGAGCTTTTATCCGCGCGAGCGTGGTCCCTATAACTTTACGGTTACCGGCATTGATGCGAACGGCCGCCTGAGAAACCCGGCAGGATCATGGGGCGGTATCATGCGCCGCATGGAATCGAATGATTTCGAAGCGCTGAACGTAGAGTACATTGAATTCTGGGTGATGGACCCATTCCTATACAACCGTAACTCTCCGGGTGGAGACCTGTACTTTAACCTGGGTAATATCTCGGAAGACATCCTGAAGGATGGCGCCGAATCTATCGAGAATGCCCTGCCGAAAGACGGTGATCCGAATAAGATCGATACGACGGTATGGGGACGTGTAGGTGTCTTTCCTCCTCTGACCACTTCGTTCGACAACGACCCGAATTCGCGGAAATTCCAGGATATCGGTCTCGATGGTTTAGCCGATGAGGATGAGCGTACCTTTTTCAAGCAGACCTATCTCGACCTGCTGGAGCAGGCTTACGGAACATCATCCATAGCCTACCAGGAAGCGCTGGGTGATCCGTCGGCAGATAACTATACTTATTACAGGGGGGCTAACCTGGATAACGTACAGGCTACGATCCTTGATCGTTACAAACGCTACAACGGACAGGAAGGTAACTCGCCTACCGAGCAGCAATCAAGAGAACGTACCGGGCTGAGCAATACAGCTGCGACACCGAACCCGGATACAGAAGATATTAATCGTGACAACTCCCAGAGCGACCGGGACGAGTACTTCCAGTACCGTATCCCGATCACCCCGCAAGACCTGGAGAACCCGGGAGAAGGAAGCTATGTGGCAGATAAGGTGGTAAGCCAGGTGAAGCTGATCAATGGTAAGACCGAGAATGTAACCTGGTACCAGTTCATCGTTCCGATCAGGAGTTACGAGTCGCGTGTGGGTGATATCGACGACTTTAAATCGATCCGTTTTGTGCGTGCTTTCCTGACCAATTTCACAGATACCGTTGTGCTTCGTTTTGCACGGATGCAATTGGTAAGAGGAGAATGGAGAAAGCTGGATGCGAGCAACGCGCCGGGCGAAACACAGACACCGAATCCTCCGGCGACCTTCAACCTGTCGACCGTAAACATTGAAGAGAACGGTAACCGCGAGCCGATCCCTTATAAATTGCCTCCGGGCGTAGAGCAGGAGCGCGACCTTTCCAACGTACGTGGAGATACTCGGATCAACGAGCAATCCCTGTCGCTGAACGTTTGCGACCTGCGCGACGGAAACCAGGTCATGGCGTATAAGAATACTTCATACGATTTCCGCTCTTACAAAAAAGTGGAGATGTTCATCCATGCGGAAGGTAAGGATGTACGTAATAATGATGTGAACGCGTTCATCCGTTTCGGAACCGATTACTCCGATAACTACTACGAGTATGAGATCCCGTTACAGATCACCCCGGATGGAAGCTCGAACTCTGCGACCATCTGGCGCAGCATCCGGTGCTCTTCCGTGGGGTTGAACAGGTCGTCGGCCGGGGGGTGCTGCATGCAGGAGCAGGGTGGCATTGCAGGTAGGGGGCCCGGGAGCCCCTCGGGCGTGTGAAGCCTCAATTTCCGCGCCCGGGCTGCCGCGCCGGCCGCCGCGCGGAGCGACACCACGGTTGTTGGAATCAGCTGCAAGGAGGAGGCATTGAGCAGCAAAAACATA
>CALNCF010000080.1 GCA_937875035.1 uncultured Sphingobacteriaceae bacterium
CCCGGGAGGCATTCCGCACGGGCCGCATCCAGGCACCGTGGAGAAAAGCATCGGGCAGGACGCGACCGAAGAGCTGGCCGTTATGATCGACCCGTTCAGACCATTAATGATCACCGAAGACGCCGTAGCCATTGAGGATCCTGAGTATTACAAAAGCTGGCAGGCCTGAGCCTCCGGCATTATCATCAATAAAAAAATAAAAAACGAATCAACGAAATATCATCATGCAAGCAACAGATCACGCGAACCAAAACGCAACACTTCATAACGATCCGCAATCCGCAGATTTTTTACCCCTTTTAGGTACCGACTACATCGAGCTGTATGTGGGCAACGCCAAGCAGGCGGCTCATTATTACAAGACCGCTTTCGGCTTCCAGTCGCTGGCTTATGCCGGACCGGAAACGGGTGTTAAAGACCGGGTAAGCTATGTGCTCATCCAGAACAAGATGCGCCTGATGCTGACCTCTGCGATCCACTCGGACAGCCCGATCACAGAGCATCATAAAAAGCACGGCGACGGCGTAAAGGTACTGGCACTGTGGGTAGACGATGCCTACGATGCTTTCGAACAGACAACTAAGCGCGGCGCAAAGCCATACCTGCAACCTTCTACCGTGAACGACGCGAACGGTGAGGTCCGCACCAGCGGCATCCACCTGTACGGCGATGTAGCGCACCTGTTTGTAGAACGCAAGAACTACAAGGGTGTATTTATGCCAGGCTTCGTGGAATGGAAAAGCGATTACAACCCTGTGCCTGCAGGCTTGCTGTACGTAGATCACTGCGTGGCTAACGTAGGCTGGGACCAGATGAACCCATGGGTAAAATTCTATGAGGATGTGATGGGCTTCCGCAACATCCTTTCTTTCGACGACAACGACATCTCTACCGAATACTCTGCCCTGATGAGCAAGGTGATGAGCAACGGGAACGGTTATGTGAAATTCCCGATCAACGAGCCGGCAGAAGGAAAGAAGAAATCGCAGGTGGAAGAATACCTGGAATTCTACGAGGGCGAAGGCGTACAGCATATCGCCATCGCAACCAAGGATATTGTAGCCACGGTACGCGACCTGATGTCGCGCGGGGTAGAATTCCTGAAGGTGCCCTCTTCGTATTACGAGGACCTGCTCGACCGGGTAGGAACCATTGAAGAAGACCTGGAACCCCTGAAAGAGCTGGGTATCCTGGTTGACCGTGACGATGAAGGCTATCTCTTACAGCTCTTCACCAAACCGGTGCAGGACCGTCCGACCATGTTCTTCGAGATTATCCAGCGTAAGGGTGCGAAGTCTTTCGGTAAAGGAAACTTCAAAGCCTTGTTCGAAGCGATCGAAAGAGAGCAGGCCATGCGCGGAAACCTGTAAGGGTTCTGTGCATCGTACATACAATACTGAATATACAAGGAAGAGGGAGCCCATAGGGTTCCCTCTTTTTTTAGATCTGCGGATGTAAATAATCGGGCTTCGTACGGGAATTTTTCTATTTTTGTTCGAACTCATTATAAAAACGCTGTTGAAACGTATCGCCATATTTGCATCAGGTTCCGGATCGAATGCCCAGAAGATCATGGAGCACTTTAAGCGCAGCAAGGAAGCGGAAGTAGCGATCGTTCTGTCGAACCGTGCCGATGCCTACGTTTTACAGCGTGCCGACAACTTTGAAGTACCTACCCATGTATTCAACCGCGAAGAGTTCTATCACAGCCAATCCGTGATCACCCTGCTGAAGAACCTGGAGATCGACCTCATCGTTCTTGCCGGCTTCTTATGGCTGATCCCTGAAAATCTTCTCCACGAATACCCGAAACAGATCGGAAGAGCACACGTCTGAACT
>CALNCF010000081.1 GCA_937875035.1 uncultured Sphingobacteriaceae bacterium
GACCTGGTATTGGTAACCACCTTTAAAGAAGTAACCCGGGAAAGCAAAGCTGTTGCTTACCGGTCCGGAAACCTCATAACTTTCTGAGAACTGATCGCTGTCGTTCATTTCCTCATCCCAATCTGATTCCAGCGTATCGCCCGGGAACAACCGTTCTATATGCCAGGTATGTGCGATCACCGCAGAACTGGCGGAACCATCGGCTATAATCGCGGAGATGCCTTCACAGTAATCAAGATTGCGGGTTAATGTAAAGTCGAGAACAAGGTTAGAATCTACCGTGAACGTGTGTATCGCGGAGTCAAGTTCTCCGCAGTCGTTCGTTACATACAATACCAGGGTGTTGGCTCCCACATGGCTCGCACAGTGTATCGTATCGGCACGACTACTACGCGGTGTGATATTGATGATGCTATCTGAAAGTACCGTTTTTTGAGTAAGGGCATCGAAATAATAATGTTTTATCCACCAGGCTGTTTCGTTAAGCGTTTTGCTGAAATCAGCAATGATCGGACTTCCCGTACAATAGTTCGGAGCCATCCTGATCCGGGCAAGCGGATGGGTAAAGTTCGTCCAGCCGAATTCCTTGTCATTGATGCCGTCGGGCGCGATCACATCCTTAATATCGCATATATCGAGGCAGAAGCGGCTGTTAAAACGACCCATGGGAAGGAAGATACTACTTCCCACATCTGTGTTAAGCCCGGCATACGCAGTCTGAGGAGCAGGGTTTAGTTGAATGAAGAAATAGTTGTTGTCGACGGTATCCACCGCGGTTTTGATAAAGTGGATGTCTGCTCCCTCTTCAATACATACATAAGCCCCCTCTTCCACAATGATCTGCGCGTGTCCGGGTGCGCCGGCAGATCCTAAATGAACAATAGCGCCTGACCGGATCATCAATGTTCCGCCCGGTTTTATGTGAATAAGCGCGTTGATGCCGATCGTTGTTTCACTGTTCTCATCAAGTACCAATGCGGCACGGTCGTTCACAATAATTTTCGACAGGTTGCGGAGCGTATCGTAACCGATAAAGTTCTCTTCCACATCGAATAACTCTTCCAGCTCATCCGGGGCACCCTCCAGCATTAGCTGGTGCTGGTTGACCAGTGTCTGATCGGAACAGATGCTCATGACGCTTCCACCGGTGATCTTCAGGAATCCTTCCGGCTGCACAATATCCAGGTCATCGGTCAGTACTTCCCTGGTACCCTCGTTAAACAGGAACACAGTATCGATGGTCTGTGCGGTCGGAGGGAAGAAGCAACCCAGCATACACGGGTCCTGCAATTCAATATAGAAAGCTGTTTTCGGTTCGCTGAACCGGATCGTGATCTGCCGGGTACCTGCGTTGTAATAGGACGTAAGCAGTTCTCCGGTACGTTCTTTCCGTGCCACTACCTGGTAACCGGGTTCCAGGTCGGGAAGCAGGTAGGTAACATTAGCACAGGTAGCGCCATCTTCCAGGTAGGTAAAACCCCTGTACTTAAATTTGCTTAGCAATTCATAATGAGAAGTCACGCGCTTGTTGAAACAGGTATTCTCCCATTCAAGGCCCGGAGGCTTGGCTGTTGTAATGTACAACTGTAGCCCGGAGAGATCGGTATAAGAGAGTTTCTTCCCGGTGGTGATACCGGCTTTGCGGAAATGGGTTTCGGATATGCAGTATCGTACGCTGTAGTTCTGTGGAGCCAAAGCCAGGAAACCATTATGGGCATCAGTCGACAGCGCACTCGCCGTATCAGGTAATTCAAAGGGATTGTTCATCACAATGTCTGTGCTGTCCTGCAGCTTGGCAAAATGAAAGACCTTCCGGAATTCATTTCCTACGGAATCCAGCATATGAGACGTATAGTCTGCTGTGATCCGGGGAATGGCCACCGGCATGCGGTTTCCTGTTTTTTTATAGGGCCGGTAGATGGTATGAAATACGACGCTTTTCCCTTCTGCCTGTACCTGTAGCCTCTTAATAGCATTAGGCGTCATCTTTCCATTGATCGAATTATACGCATCTGCCACCTTGTATTTGCCATTCGTACCCTTGTAAATGGTGTTTTCTACCTGTATCCCCCAGACTGTACTTTGTGCCGTATTTCTCCACCTGAATACCCTCGAATCAATAATGCCCGAAGAGTCCACGCTAATATCCCCATAACCATTGATATTCATGCGGTAAATATTACTGTTGAATAAGTTCGACGCGTAATCGGTAATTACATAATAGGGTGCGATACTATCCTTTGAGTCAAACATCTCTATCCGCCTGGTAACGGAGTGTGAAACCCAGTTGGCAAAGAACGAATAGGTGAATTGCAGGGAACGGTACTCGCTATCGATACGGCCAAGGATCTTACGGGCATTTCCGCCACTGTGCGGATGGCCATGAAAATCGGACCCGGTAACAACGCCAATTACATTATGATCTTCTTCTTTAGCGATGCGATCGCGGTTTTCATACGTATTGTACGCCGGGTCGATAATCAGCTTGTCTTTTCCTGCACCGATCATAAAATTTCCCATATCCGGGTGCTCATGGGTATGGAATTGGAAATCTGTGGGGACAAACCTGTTCCGGTCGCGTGCTTTTTCAGGTTCGATCAGGGTATGGAAATAGTGCTGGTCGATTTCTTCCCTGTCGTTAGGAGTTCTGAAGATGACATTCCCGCTTTGGAAATTGAGCACATTCACTTTGGCTCCCGGTTTTTTGGCCGGCATCCGGGCCGCCAGGAAGTCTGGAGTATTAGCGACACCCTTATATACACAAAACTGTGGCTTGCGGGTAATGGCGATATCATGAAATGCCTGGTCATGGGGTGTATCGTCATAAGATGGAAGAGTACCATCTGGCTGTACAATGTCGGCGTACCACTGGTAGACATTGTCGTAGCTGAGATCATCGAAAAAATTCATCACCTCTTCTTCTTGCGTAAAGAGGCCTAAAAAGCCCGGCCGGTCATACTTCCGTTTATGATGATCAGGTACGTAATTATCAAAAGCGAGGAAATAAGGCAGCATGCTGGAGAACGCATATCGAAAATATTCCGGCCCCTCGGTATAGCCGCTTACCTGGCCTTTTCTCGATAAGGGATGCCGGTCTGCCGTCCACATGGTCTTATTGATATGCCAGTTGGCAGCTTCGATCCATTTTTTCGGCATCCAGGTAGTGCGATAGGAGCGTTTTACGGAGGCATCATTCAAAACAACTGCCGCCATGCCTATGCCGGAAG
>CALNCF010000082.1 GCA_937875035.1 uncultured Sphingobacteriaceae bacterium
TTACTGTGCCCGAAGCAAACACCGGGTTCAGCGTGCCCGTGCTCAGGGTTAAATTCGAAAGATTATTATCAGATGAAACTGCGCGGGTTACTGTTACCGTATAGTCCTTGGTCAGGCCATTCTGCGCGGTCACCCGTACCGTGATCGTATTTGCTCCCACACTTAAAGAAACCGTTGATGCATTACCGCTGGTTACAGAGTTACCGTTCACGGTTATGGTCGCACCTGCATGAGCAGCAGTTGGAGTTATATTGATGGAGCTGGTCGCATTTAATACGGATGCCGTATAGGTTAGCGTACCCGAGGTAAAAGTCGGACTCAGCGTACCCGCGCTCAGCGTTAAATTCGAAAGGTTATTATTATTGCTTACTGTCGTGAAGGTCTGCACCGGACCAAAGGTCGTTGCAGTGCTATTCGTTCCGAAAGCCCTTACATAATAAAGTGTACCGGGTGTTAAACCTGTGATCGTTTTAGAAAAACTACCTATCCCGCTTCCGATCGAGGTCTTGTTATCGGTAATAAGGGGTGGATTATTCGTGCTCGAATAAACCACTCCGCGATCCGTAACCGTAGAACCTCCGTCGGCAGTTACATTTCCACCTACAACAGCAGTATCTGTCCCGAAAACAGTAACCGCAGTTGTTGTCAGGGTAGGCCCTGCAACAGGAGCGGAAAAAACGATATCATCCAACCCGAGACAAACCGGTATGACCGACGTAAAGCGGATCTCATCAATATTGCTCCAGTTAGAACCTGTAAAGGTAAGTATTCCACCTCCGGCTCCCGGCGCATAGATCGTATAGGCCGCGGCATTCTGCCCGTACCCTGCCGTGGTGTTTATTTCGAAATCCGACATAATGGCTGTTGCCACCTGGGTCCCGTCGCGATAGCCGGCAATAACCACACTCTGATAGCTATAAAAAGCATCAAAATTAGAATACCCCGGATCAATGTAAAACGAACTGATCTTGAATTCCTCTCCGCTTACGGTAGCCATACGCAGATCGGCAGCACCGGTAGCATAAGATCCGCCCATTCCGTCGGATTGGTACTTTCCGCCATTAAGCCCCTCAAAGTTCTGGTTCAGAACGAGCATCCTCGATGACTTGGAGAAAAGACCTCCTCCTGCAAGACCTGGATATTGCACCGACAGGGATGCGGCAGGGGTTCCGTTCAAGGTCTGGAAGGTATTTAAAACCGGCGAAACCACTGAATAAACCATGTCTCCTACGGTCACGCTCATAGTAGGCACAGGAATATTTCCCTCTGAAAGCGTTTCAAAATTCTGGTTACCCGGTTGCGCGTCCGCTATACGCGAGGCTCCGATGATACATAGCAAAATGAGTACAAAATGTAGATATTTCTTCATATGAAGTTGTTTTTATAAAGCGTTCCTGCCTGATCATGCAGTATGATGCTGACAGCGAATGTAAATCATATTTTACAAAACAGGCCGGTTATTTTCTAACCGGCTGTTCTGCATAATAGAGGGCCAGGCTCTGGCCATGTAGTGTTTTATGGTCTTGGCGGATAAATGCCGTTCAGACAAATAATGAAGTTAAGCGTGTTGTACGGCTGCAGGTTGGGGTGAGGCTCATTGCCGCCATTCACCGGAAGCTGTACACCCGACACACTTCCTGTCATGGTTGTGCCAGCCGGGATCGATACCGCCACTGGCCAGGAGGTGCTGCCATCAGCTGCTCCGTAGGCATTCACAGCCTTGCTCGATGTCGGGGTAACCTGGATCGGCGGAACCAC
>CALNCF010000083.1 GCA_937875035.1 uncultured Sphingobacteriaceae bacterium
ATCTCGTATTCTATGCAAAGATCGGTTCCGAGCAGAACGATTTCAATATCACCGATGTGCTGAATGGCATCTGCGAAAAGCTGATCTCCCGTCATCCGCATATCTATGGCGATGTAGTGGTAGAGAACGAAGAAGATGTGAAGCGGAACTGGGAGCAGCTGAAGCTGAAAGAGGGTAACAAGTCGGTATTAGCCGGGGTTCCGGTATCCTTACCTGCCCTGGTAAAAGCATCCCGGATCCAGGAAAAAGCACGTGGTGTGGGCTTCGACTGGGAGGAGAAGCAACAGGTTTGGGAAAAGGTTGAAGAAGAGATGCGGGAGTTCAGGGATGAGTTCAACGCGGCTGATGAACGCGTGATCGACGCGGAGAAGGCGGAGGGTGAATTCGGCGACCTGCTCTTTTCGCTGATTAATTATGCTCGATTCATTAAGATCAACCCGGAAGACGCGCTGGAAAAAACAAACAAAAAATTCATCAAGCGGTTCAACTACCTGGAAAGCAAGGCCGCCGAAACCGGCAAGCCCCTGAAGGATATGAGCCTGGCAGAAATGGATGTATTCTGGAACGAAGCCAAGAAATTATAATTATTTAGCTGATATATACATGAAAAAAATTCTGAGCCTTGTCATTTTAGGAATTACCGTATTATCCTGCAATCCACCGGAAACGCTTAACGAAAGCTTCCAGGGAAACTGGGTACGTAAGGACTTCTTCGAGAACCTTAAAAAACATAAGGACCCGACCCAGCTGAAAGGCATTCCCTGCGAAGAGCTGGTCTTCCTCCCGAATGATACCGCCGGCTTTTCCTACCTGAACCTGGGCATCGACCGCGATCATTATAAAGGTACCATCGTTTCCGGCAAGCGCCTGGAAGTGTCGCAGTTCAACCGCGATTACCTGACCTCGTTCGAGGTTTCGGGTAATGGAAAAACGCTTACTTACCAGACCACACACCCGGAACGGAAGGTAGAATTTGTGAAGGCTTCCGATCTGAGCACGAACCTCGACCTGGTCATAACTCCTTATGCATCCATCCAGCTGATCAACGAATACCTGTTCGCAGGTAATTATAAAAACATATTGAACGACTCTTCCGTAGTGATCTCTACGCTTGGTACGATACAGGGCCTGGGCGACCGGGTGAATTATTCCATTTGTATTTCCGGCGATTGCCAGAAGTTCTCGGAAAAGCCCGTGGTCTTCCTTTCCAATGAAAAGCATACCGGCTTTTATTATGAATGGGAACTGAAAGGCGATACGCT
>CALNCF010000084.1 GCA_937875035.1 uncultured Sphingobacteriaceae bacterium
GCCTTGATCTTTTGTGTCCTTTTGGATCAAGCCAAAAGGACAAGGGATATATTTTATCAGGAAAAAGTAGGTAGAGTAAAAAGCATCATTACACTTAATAAAGCTTGATAACAATAAAAATGCCCGGCGTGATCACATGCCGGGCATTTTTAATATGATAACTTCCAGAGCAGGCCGGAAGATGTAGTTACCTGATCACGCTGAACTTCCGCGTACTTACCTGTCCGCCTGACACCAATTGGTAGCTGTACGATCCGGCAGCTAAAGCAGCGGTAGAATAATTCACATCATTCTTACCTGCCTGCATCTCCAGTTCCACACGCTCGATAAGCTGCCCCATCATGTTATAAACATTCAGTACTGCCGGAGCCTGGCGCTCCGCGTAAAAGCTGATCGTCATCTGTCCCGAAGCCGGGTTCGGATAGCTTTTTACCTGGCTCACGATCTCATCGACAGAGGTTTCCACACCTGTGCTGCTCGAGAGGCTCAGATCATCCAGGAAAAGAGTCGTACCGATCGGCACATCGATATTCGAAAGATCCATAGACTCCAGGATATCCATATAATCAAAGCGGTACGAAGTGCTGGCCACCACTACTGCCGAATCAGGGCTGGCGTCTGAAATATACATGAACGGCTCGGCAAAATAAGTGTAGCTGCTCTGCTCTGTAGGGGTTACAAGCGCAAGACCCACCGGCTCGATATCTTCCCCTGCGGCATGCCTGAACAGGAAGATCAGCACTGAACCCGTATCCACTTCTTCTCCTGAAGTATAACGGTAATAGCCCCTGAATTCGGCCGGGCGGCTGGTATATGGAAAGCCTACAGAATAGCTTAGCTCGCTGCCGATCTTGATGCTGCCGGTAATAGCCAGCCCCGGGATACCCTTGGTGCTGTCGGACGGGCTCATGTACGATTCCATTTTCATGGCATACGATCCGCTATGGCTGTCTGAAGATTTGAATACATTCGGGCGCGGCGTGGTGCTGCCCATAAGGAAAGGCAGGTAGTTTGACGTAAAATAGTCTTTCGGCTCGTCGAACATGAACAGGAAATTCGACCAGCTTTCAAAACCGGCATTAGGAACAACCTGGCTTTTCCCCGGCAGATAAGCCAGCAGCAACAGGATACAGATCGTAATTTTTCTCATTGTTGGTTAAATAGTTTGGTCAACGAAAATAAAAAAAGCACCCCGATTAAAGGGTGCTTTCTTCACATTTATTATTTATTTTCCCCCGAAAATACATTGAATTAAAAACCTCCGAATGCCAGTCCCACACAATAGGTATTCAGGTTAGGGCCTTCACCGGTGCTGAATGCGCTTTGTGGGTAATATTTCGCGTAGATCGCCACATCGCCGTAACCGATCCTTCCCACCAGGCCATAACGCAGATCTCTCAGGTTAAAGTCATCGTTGAATTTCTGCTTACCCTTGGCATCGCTCACCTGTTTGGTACGTCCGTTGATGAGGTAACCCAGTTCCACACCGGTTGCTAAGGTAAAGCGGTTCCCGCTCTTGTTCTCGTTGGTAGCGAAGTGCAGCATCACCGGAACGGTCACATACCTCGACATCAGCTTGTTCTTCTTGTAGTTTACCGCCATACCTCCTACCGAATCCATAAACAGTGTTACAGAATCTTTCTTCGGTGTGAAAGAGATGTTTTGCGAGAAGCGGTAGTTATTCCAGTCGAGACCGATACCTGCGGATATCTGCACATTGTCGCCGATCACGTTGAAACGCTTGTGATAGGCCAGGCTGAAGTTGATCGACTTATTATTCTCCAGGTCGAGCGCTTTGTAAGGTGCGGAAAGCGTAGTGCTTCCGTTATCCAGCAAGCCATTGAAGCCGATATTCCATTCGAAATAAGAATCTGATCTGTCTTTCTTCTTCTTGCTTTCTTTGTACGAATGATCATCGTCGTTAAAGTCTCCTGTTGAATCGCGCTCCATATAGATCTTCTCGATCTTAGGCTCACCTACCACGATGATGCGTGTTTTTCCCACTTTGATCTCGGTAGTGTCTGTCTTCCTGCCGGTGCTGGCAGTCGTGTCCGGATCGGCAATGAAAGAGCTACCGGCATACTGGTTCGAAGCGAATACAGCTTCTTCTTTTGCTTCTTTTTTAAATGGATTGATCTTCTGGATGCGTTCTGCCACCACTTCGATCGGGTTCATCTCCACGCTCATAAAATCACGGAGCTTGGAATTACTCTTTGTCTGGTAAGAGGCGTTCTGAACTTTGAATGTATTATTCTGTGCGATCACTGCCGTGCTGATCATACCACATACCAGCATCAGGCTAAACATTTTCTTGAACATCGTATTTATAATTATAATAGGTTAATGACTTGTGTTAATTAGTTAGTTAGTATGTTTTACGCGCGTTAGTTTTACAATTCCCAGGTCGATCTGGTAGCTTTTGCGTGATGCTCCTTCTCCGCTCTTCGTATCGTTCACTGCGATCAGTTTACCCTTGTCATCTCCCGATACTTTTTCTGCCAGGTAATTCACCACATCTACCATATTGCTGATCTCCTTTTTACTTTCTGTTGCCGGTGCCGGGATCTTCGCAGGTGCGGCAGATGCCAGGCTGGTTGGTTTCGGTTCGATGGCCTTGATCTTCTGGATCTCTACATCGGCTACCTTTATCTTCTCTTTCTTATCGTCGTTCATTTTCAGCAGGTCGATCGCTCCCGATTCATTGCCTGCACGTTCCTGTTT
>CALNCF010000085.1 GCA_937875035.1 uncultured Sphingobacteriaceae bacterium
CATGAAGGACTCCCCGATCCTTTCCGGGATAGACCGTACGCCTAAAACTACGGTTCCCGAAGGATATTTTAACGGGTTCCCGGCCCGGATGATGACACGCATCAGGGAAGAGGAGCAGCAGAAGCCGGTTCGCCGCCTCTACCCTTCGCTGTCGGCACTGTATCCGTATGCCGCGGCGGCCATAGTTATTATTGCCTTAGCCTTCATCGCGGTATTATACACCGGGCGTGCCAGCAAACCAGCCGCAGAGCCCCTGCTGGCAGACATTCATATCGACGACCTCAACCTGCAGGACTTTGACGAAGACCTGCTCGTAGATTTCGCGGCAACGCATGCGGTAGCCATGCACTCACGCGATGCCGGCGCGCTCGACAACTATATTCTCAACAACGTGGATGAAGACCTGTTAATCGAAAATTTATAAGCTGTACGTATGAAAAAGTTATTATTAGTGTTAATACTGCCCTTACTGGCCATGTCGGTAAGCGCACAGGACGCGAAAGATGTCCGCAAAGAAGAGATCGCCAGCTATAAGGTAGCCTATCTCACCAAGGAGATCGACCTGACCCCCGACGAAGCAAAGAAGTTCTGGCCGATTTACAATGCCATGCAGGAAGAGATCGAAGGGATCCGTAAGGAGAAACGCGCGAAAATGGCCGCCTTCCGTGCAAAGCCTGAAACCATGACCGACAAGGATGCCGAGATCTCGATCGAAGCCCGTTTCGTATACAAGCAAAAGGAGCTCGACATCGAGAAGAAATACAGTGAACGTTTCAAAGCCGTGCTTCCTGTAAAGAAAATCGCAAAGCTGTACCGTGCCGAAGAAGGCTTTAAAAAAGAGCTGATCCGCAAGATCCAGGATAAATAACTCAGCCCCTATAGCCAGCCCTTGCGCTTGAACCACATATAGATCACCCCGGTGATCAGCATCATGACCACTATGGATGCCGGGTATCCGTACGGCCATTGCAGCTCCGGCATCCAGCGGAAATTCATCCCGTAAATACCAACAATGAACGTAAGCGGCATAAAGAATACCGAGAAGATGGTCAGCACCCGGATCACCTCGTTCGTTTTCTGCGATGAGATCGACAGGTACAGCGACAGCAGCGTATGGATCTCTTCCCAGATCTGGTCATAGCTCATATCGATCATCAGGTAACGGTCGTGCAGCTCCCGGATCACGGTTCCCTTGATCTTCTTCCCTTCCAGCCTGTTTAAGATATCCTTGGAAAGTACCAGGATGCGCCGGATCACCGACGACTTCCTTTTAATACGGTACAGGCTTTTCAGCAGATCAGGCGTGCGACTCTTCAGGAAGATCTTCGATTCATAAAAATCGATCTCCGCTGAAAGCTTATCCCCCGGGTCCTCGTACGACATCAGCACCTTCTGGACAATCGCGCACAGCAGCTGAAGCTCGTTCTCCGCTTTATTAGTGTCTACATATTTTGCTTTTAAGTGAATTAGGAAAGGCTGCGGACTGCGATGGATCGTGATCAGGTGCTTCCCCGAATGGAATATGGAGATCTTCCGGCTCACCTCCTGGATGGTATCCGAATCCGGCTTCGATTGCGGGTCGAAGATCCGCAGCACAATGAAGAACGTATCATCGATCTCCTCGTACTTAGGCAGGTGATCAGGGTCGAGGCAATCCTCCACCGAGCTCTGGTGCAAGCCATACCGGCTCGCGATTTCCTGTAATTCCTGCACCGATGGATTCTCTACATCGATCCAGTCGAACGAATGGCTTGACTGCTCCGCTAAGATGTTGATCATACCTCAAATATAAAAGATATCGTGTTGAATATTCGTATTTTTGGCCCATGCTTACACAACGCCAGCTTTTCCTGCGTCACAACGCGCAGACCACCGATTTCCCGCTGATGATCGAAATTGAAAAGGCCGAAGGACTTTACATGTACAGTCCTGACGGGAAACGCTACATGGACCTGATCTCCGGCATTGGTGTAAGCAGCATCGGGCACCGTCATCCCCGCGTCGTGGCAGCGATCAAAAACCAATTGGACCACTACATGCACCTCATGGTGTACGGCGAATACGTGCAAACCCCACAGGTAAGATTCGCGGAGAAATTAGCCGCTGTATTACCACATGATCTCTCCTCTGTATACTTTGTAAATTCCGGCGCGGAAGCCGTGGAAGGCGCCATGAAGCTGGCCAAACGCTATACCAGCCGCAGCGAGATCATCAGCTGCATCCACTCCTATCATGGCAGCACACAGGGCGCTTTAAGCCTGATGGGTAATGAAGAATTTAAGAATGCCTACCGCCCCCTTTTACCCGGTGTGCGCCAGGTCCGTTTCGGCTCGGTTGAAGACCTGCAATTAATTACTGCACAAACAGCCGCGATCTTCATCGAGACCATACAGGGAGAAGCAGGAATTCAAACGGCTACGCCTGCGTATTGGCAGGCCCTGCAAGCCCGTTGCCGGGAAACCGGTACACTCCTGGTGCTCGACGAGATCCAGTGCGGCTTCGGAAGAACGGGAACCCTCTTCGCTTTCGAGCAGTACGGCATCGTACCCGACATCCTTTTACTGGCTAAGGCTATGGGCGGCGGCATGCCCATCGGCGCCTTTATCTCTTCTGCGGAGATCATGGCCTCGCTCAAAGAAAATCCTATACTCGGGCATATCACCACCTTTGGCGGTCACCCGGTATGCTGTGCAGCCGGCCTGGCTACCTTAGAGGTATTGCTCGAAGAAAAAGTGCATCATACCGTTGCGGAGAAAGAGCAACTCTTCCGTTCCCTGTTGGTGCACCCTGAGATCAAAGAGATCAGGGGTAAAGGGCTTATGCTGGCGATCGGCTTAAAAGATTTCGATTTCAACAAGAAAGTGATCGACGAATGTATCGCACAAGGGATCATTGTCGACTGGTTCCTGCATAACAGCAATTCCATGCGCATTGCTCCTCCCCTTATCATCACAGAGCAAGAGATCCGCGAAGCCTGCCAGGTCATCTTATCAGCCATCGACCAGGTTCTGCGTAATTCCTGATATTCATAAAAATCACCCTGTGCTTTTTACAAAGAACCAAGCAGAAACACAGTTCTTTCTTATCGGCCTTACAGCAACCGGTTTTCAGGGCGTGCTGGAAATCGTCCATTTTTGAGGAAGCTGCGCAGTGGAAGAAAGGTTGATGTACAGCCTTGATTTATGCCTACTTTTTATCATGAAAAAGTAGAGAAGAAAAACAGATCAGTAAAAATCTTATCGCATCAGCGACAGGGTTCCGTCGTAATACACCCGCTCGTTAAACTCATTGACCGCTTCCAGCACGATCACATACGCTCCGGTCATCAGCTCCACGCCATTCTTCTTACCGTCCCATTCCACATGATGCAGGTTCGTATTGAATTGCATAGCGCCCCAACGATCGTATATATTGAATTTAATATCCTTCAGGGTAGAAGGCAGGTCGACCACGAACACATCATATTCACCATCGCCGTTCGGAGAGAACGCGTCCGGGATATAGAAGTCCAGCTTGCCGTTCACGGTGATCTTTTGTTCCGAAGAATCGCTGCAGCCCAGCTCATTCTCCATGATCAGCCGTACCTGGTAGCTTCCGCTGGCATCAAACACCTTGCGTAAAGTAGGCGAAGTGCCCGCGACTTCATTGTTGATCTTCCAGAGGTAACGCGTAGCGCTTTTGATCAGGGGGTTAAAGGTCATCATATCCCCTGTTTTCGGAAAACGCGGGGTATAGTTAAAGCCTGCGCGCGGGTAAGGCAATACCGTCACCTGGTGAAAGGCCGTATCTACCGCATCCCCGTTGTAATACACAACGCAACTGTATATGGTTGTATGGTTCGGCGAAACAACAATGCTTTGCGTCGTCTCCCCTGTGCTCCACTCATACTCCAGGTCACGGTATACAGAATCCGGACCGGAAGCGCTCAGCATCAGGGTCTGCCCCAGGCAGATCATATCCTCCCCATCGATCACCGGGAATTTTTTATCCGCGATAAATATTTTTCGCCATACGGTATCTCCGAAACATCCGAACTTGTTACGTTCCAGCACCCCGATATAAAAGAGGCCCTTGGTCTGTCCCCAGTTCACACGCACCAGCGGAGTGTTATTCCCGGAAATAATGGTTCCACCCGCAATGAACCATTGGTAGGTGGAACCACTTGTATATTGAACCTGGTAGGTAATACCCTTCTCTCCGAAACCCACAGTATCCGTCGTGCTTCCGCTGGCCTGCGTGTGTAAAAGCACGAGGCAAAACATGACCAGTATGGAACGAAGAAGTACCATTGATTCCTTTAAGAAGAGGTAAACTATTAATGAGAAATAGCTGATGTAACCGGCTTAGGATTCACAGTAACCGTAGCGGATCCGCTGGTGGTTCCGGAGCAGAACTTGTTCTGTACAGATACCATCGAATACGTGGTTACAGCAGGGCTGCCTCCTGCCGAAGGAACCGTAGCGCTCGCCGTAAAGGTATAGGTAGACGAATTCCATCCGTTCACAGTTACCGGGGTTGTTCCGTCGGTATATGTAAAGTCGTAAGGAGCTACGCCTGTAAGTGAAATGGTAATGGTAGGCTGACCATCGCTGTAGCACATGGCAGTGCTTCCGCTGATGCTTGCCGTAGCCAGTGGAATAACCACCACGTTCAGCGATACCGGGTCGCCCTCGCAACCTGCACCGCTGGTTTCCTGTACCTGCAGCTGGTAGGTACCGGGTGTGCTTCCCCAGTTTACGGTAATGGCATTTCCTGATGGAGAAGAAAGAGTTCCTCCACCGCTTAGCGTCCATGCATAGGTAGAGGTAGGGACATTGGTCACACTGTAAGGAACCGCTGATGAATTCACGCAAACAGTGTCGGGCGTTTGTGCATGTGCATGCAGCTGGGCCAGGAGCGCCACTCCGGTTAAGACTAAGAAACGGGTAAGGATTTTCATAAATGGATCAATTTAGTTTTACATATTTGGTCGAGGAGCGTAAAAACTAAACTGAGTCTTCTATCGAAAAACGGGCGCGGAAGGTTTCGCCGTTCTTGATTAAATTTATAAAAAGTTTTTCACAAGCGATTGTAAAGAGCTGCTTACAGCATTTTATACCGTTTAACGAGGTAAGCGGAAAGGACCTGTCCGAAACCCTGGCGGATATCGGCTTCCACCAGGTCTATTTTATACTGGTGGCATTTTAAGGTCAGCTGCTTCATAAAATCAGCCATGGAACGGATATAATGTTCCTTCATTTCGCTGGCGCGCAGCCGCAGCTCTTCCCCGGTTTCCGTATCGACAAAAATATAGGGGCGGTTATCAAAATCGAAGTCGATCTCTTTCGAACGGTCTGTCGTATGGAACAGCACGACCTCGTGCTTGTTGTGCTTCAGGTGCTGCAGGGCAGAGAACAATTCATCCTGGTTGCCGGAATCCATCATATCGCTGAAGATGATCACCATCGAACGTTTATGCATCTGCTCGGCGATCAGGTGCAGCGAAGCAGCCAGGGCGCTTCCGCGTTTGTCTTTCGCAGGAGTCAGAACCTTTTCCAGCTCGCTGAACAATAATTTCTGGTGACTTTGTGTGGAACGTGCAGGCGAAGAAAATTCCAGCCGGTCACTGAACAGGCTCAGCCCGAACGCATCG
>CALNCF010000086.1 GCA_937875035.1 uncultured Sphingobacteriaceae bacterium
GATGAACAGATATTTATTGCTTACCATTATGTGCCTTTGTATAATGCTATTTGCGTGTGACCGAGCTCACACTCCGCCGGAAACAGGAATGTGGAGAGGTGTGCTGAAAACGGAAGCCGGGCAGGAGGTGCCGTTCGTGTTTGAGCTCAGCGAGAACAATGGCCGTTACCAGGCCGTGATCATGAATGCCGGCGAACGTCTGCTGGTCGATGAGATCATGTTCCGTAACGACTCTGTGTTTATGGTAATGCCCTTCTTTGACTCGGAATTCCGGCTGAAGCTTCATGAAAACAAGCTGACCGGCACCTGGATCAGGCATCTTGCCGATAAGGATGTGCTGATGGATTTTGAAGCGCAGTACGGTAATGCATACCGTTTCTTTCCTGCGCCCGTCGCTACCGCACAGGCAGGCGGCAGATGGGAAGCCACATTTGTATCGGCTAAGGGCGATACGACACAGGCCGTGGCAGAGTTTGAGCAATCGGGCGCCATCGTTACCGGTACCTTCCTGACCACAACCGGCGACTACCGTTACCTGGAAGGTGTAGTGCAGGGTAACGAATTATACCTGTCCTGCTTCGATGGTTCGCACGCCTTTCTCTTCCATGCCCTGATCAGCAATGAGCAGGAAATAACACAAGGTGTATTCTATTCCGGGCTGAGCTACTCCGAACAGTGGTCCGCAAGAAAGAATGAGCAGGCTACCCTGCCTGATGCGAACCGCCTGACCTATCTCAAAGCCGGTTACGATAAAATAGACTTCAGCTTCCCGGGTTTAGATAAGAAACTGGTTTCCCTATCCGACGAAGCTTATAAAAACAGAGTAGTGATTATACAGGTGCTGGGCTCCTGGTGCCCGAACTGCATGGATGAAACCGAATACCTCGTTCCCTTCTATGAGCAGAAAAAAGACCAGGGCTTAGAGATCATCGGTCTTGCCTACGAACGGAGTCCTGATTTTGAAAAGGCGAAAGCCAATCTCACACGGATGCAGGAGCGCCTGGGAATTAAGTATCCCTTGCTTGTTGCCGGTACCAACGATAAGAATAAGGTGAATGAGAGCCTGCCTATGCTGAATAATTTTCTTGCTTTTCCTACTACGATTATTATCGATAGAAAAGGAAATGTAAGACGCATTCATACCGGTTTTTCCGGCCCGGCTACGGGAGCACATTTTACCGAATTCAAAAAAGAGTTCGAATTATTTATTGATACCTTGTTAAACGAACCTTCTTCTTAAAATCCATAATTCACGCTGAACATGAGAAAATTTTTAGTGCCTGTGCTGCTTGCGGCGCTTACCCTGCACGCCTGTAAATCGACCAGGCAGGAAAACAAAACAGCGGGCACAACGTCTGCTACCCTGGAGAAAAAGACCCCGGAACCCAAGCCTTATATGGCTTCGTACACCCGGCTGAGCGACATCATCCATACGAAGCTGGAACTGAGCTTTAACTGGGACAGCTGCTTTGTATATGGAAAAGCGACCCTTACCGCCAGGCCGTATTTTCATGCGACGGATGAGCTGATCCTCGACGCGAAAGGCTTTAAGATCAACAGCATCAGTATGGGCGGCCGTGAGCTGAAATACGATTACGACCAGGCTAAGCTTGTTATTCATCTCGGCCGCGAGTACACCCGTACCGAGCAATATACCCTGAGCATTGATTATGTAGCGATGCCGAATCGTATCAAGGTAGGCGGAAGTGCCGCCATCACTTCGGATAAAGGACTGTACTTTATCAATCCCGACGGCAAGGATAAATACAAGCCGCGCCAGCTTTGGTCGCAGGGTGAAACCGAGGCGAACTCCTGCTGGTTCCCGACCATCGAAGCGACTAACGAACGCTACACCCAGGAGATCTACCTGACCGTTGAAGACACCATGAAAACACTTTCGAACGGAAGCCTTCAATACTCTACCCTGAACGGAAATGGTACCCGTACCGATTACTGGAAACAAGACCTCACCCATGCCCCGTATCTTACAATGATCGCTGTGGGAAACTTCGAGATCATTAAGGATAAATGGAGAAACATGGAAGTCAGCTATTACATGGAACCGGCCTATGCGAAATACGCCCGGCTGATCTTCGGCAAAACTCCTGAGATGATCGAGTTCTTCTCGAAAAAAATGGGTGTCGATTATCCATGGGATAAGTTTTCGCAGATCGTGGTGCGCGACTTTGTGTCGGGCGCAATGGAAAACACCACCGCGGTTACTTTCTTCGACCAGATGAATATGACTGACCGGGAATACCTCGACAACAATAACGAAGATATTGTATCGCACGAGCTGTTCCATCACTGGTTCGGCGATCTTGTAACCTGCGAATCATGGCCGAATCTTCCGCTGAATGAATCCTTTGCTACCTACGGGCAGTATCTGTGGGATGAATATAAATACGGAAGGGAAGAAGCGGATAAGGGAGCGCAGTCTGATCTTATGGCTTACCTGGCCGGTTCCCGCCAGACCCAGGTGGATATGATCCGTTTTGTGTTGAAAGACCGGGAAGAAATGTTCGATGTCAATTCTTATCAGAAAGGCGGACGGATTATTCATATGCTGAGAAAATACCTGGGAGATGATGTATTCTTCGCTTCCCTTAAATTAT
>CALNCF010000087.1 GCA_937875035.1 uncultured Sphingobacteriaceae bacterium
TCTTTGTATTCCCGGTGATATACGGGAGCACCGCCGCCCAGCACGAGGTCTTCTGCCGGAACATCGGCTACGAGCTCGCCATCCATGTAATATTTCAGGCGTTTGGTATCTGTTACTTCGCCGATGATCTGGCAATTCAGATCCCACTTTTCAAATACGGCTTCTACTTCTTTTTCGCGTCCTTTCTCTACCACAATAAGCATACGCTCCTGTGATTCGGAAAGCAGGATCTCGTATGGCTTCATATGAGCCTGGCGGGTTGGCACACGGTCGAGGTAAATATCCATACCGTGCTCGCCTTTGGCCGACATCTCGGAGTTGGAGCAGATGATGCCGGCGGCACCCATGTCCTGCATACCGATCACCGCACCCGTGCGGATCACTTCGAGGGTCGCTTCCAGTAGCAGCTTTTCCTGGAACGGATCTCCTACCTGTACTGCCGGCAGGTCGTTCACCGAATCTTCGGTAATATCTTTTGAAGCGAAAGCCGCTCCGTGAATTCCGTCTTTACCCGTGGCCGAGCCTACAATATAGACCGGGTTTCCTACCCCGTACGAGGTAGCCGATACGGTTTCGCCCACCTTTACAATTCCTGCCGACATGGCATTTACAAGGGGGTTCACATTATAACACTCATCGAAGAAAACTTCTCCGCCTACGGTTGGAATACCGAAAGCGTTTCCATAGTCACCGATCCCTTTTACCACACCTTTGATGAGCCATTTGGTCCTGTCGAGCTTGAGATCACCAAAACGCAGTGAGTTCAATTGCGCTACCGGGCGTGCGCCCATAGTGAAAATATCGCGGTTGATCCCTCCCACTCCGGTGGCTGCTCCCTGGTATGGCTCCAGCGCTTATGCGATTCGATCTTGAACGCGCAAGCCAGCCCGTCGCCAATGTCTACCAGACCCGCATTCTCTTCACCGGCTTTCGCCAGCATGCGTGAACCCTCTTTCGGAAGGGTCTTCAGCCATACGATCGAGTTCTTGTACGAACAGTGCTCACTCCACATCACGGAGAAAATACTCAGTTCGGTAAAGTTCGGGGTACGGCCAAGAATGTTTTTGATCTTTTCGAATTCTTCGGGTAATAGGCCCAGCTCTTTCGCTGTTTCTAAGGTGGTAAGCTGCTGATTTTCCAATTTGAACGCTGTTTTGAGGATTGCGCAAAGATAATAAATAATGGGGAGCGGGGGCAGGTTTTCGCGGGTGTTGAAAATTATTTACCTAAAATCCGTTTCATGATTTTACGTGCCCCGTTTTTCAGGTCATCGTACAGGAATGTAGCGGAGTATTCCACCGTATAATATGGCATGGCCTGCGCGTTCAGCTTGGATTTAAATTCGGATACGGCGCTCAGGTTCCCGCCCAGCAAATCTGCCTGTGCCTGTCCC
>CALNCF010000088.1 GCA_937875035.1 uncultured Sphingobacteriaceae bacterium
CTTTGGCATCGAGCTGCTCCAGATCATTTTCTAAGTCCTGCACGGACAACTGACGTTCCAGCAAGGCGCGCTCTGGCCCATACACCTGCTCCATAATGCGGTTTTCCACATAGTTGGTGAACCCCTCATTCAGCCACAGTTCGTGCCAACTGCCATTGGTGACTAAATTACCAGACCAGGAATGCGCCAGCTCATGAGCTACGAGGCTCACCAGCGAACGGTCGCCTGCAATGATGGTTGGCGTGGCAAAGGTCAGCTCAGGGTTCTCCATGCCCCCGAACGGGAAACTTGGCGGAAGCACGATCACATCATAGCGGCCGTACTGGTATGGTCCGTATAATTTTTCTGCGGCATCCAGCATTTTCTGCATGTCGGCAAATTCGTAAGCGCACTTGTCGATCATGCCGGGTTCTGCGTAGACACCTGTTTTAGCCCCCAGGTTTTTGAAACGAAGATCACCCACAGAAAGAGCCATGAGATAGGATGGGATCGGCTGTACCTGTTTGAATGTATATGCACCAGATTCATTCTTTACCTGCGGGTTCTCTGCGCTCATCAGCGCGAGCAATTCCTTCGGTACCCGGATGTTTGCATCATAAGTAAAGCGAATGCCCGGTCCGTCCTGGCATGGAATCCATGTTCTGGCCAGGATGGCTTGCGATTGTGTAAAGAGGAACGGGTATTTCTTATCGGCGGTTTGCTGCGGAGACAACCATTGTAAGGCTGCCGCATCGGGTGATGTACGATAATATACGATCACTTTTTCCTTTTCGCCGTTGAGCTTAATGTGTAAGGCCTGTCCAAGGTATTTCACATCGTCTGCGAGCTTAAATTCAAGCGCGCGGCTTTCATCATGGTTCATTACTTTTTCAATGCGGAGGTCTTTGGTATCGAGCACCAGCTCTTCGGCATTGCCGGCACACTGGATGTTCCAGGCTGCATAGCCGCTGAGCTCCTTCGTATCGAAGTCGACATTCAGGTTAAGCGACAGGTGTTTTACTACTGCCTCATCCGGTCTGGCAAATGAGTGCGCATCGTTCGGTTTCATAGCGGTTTGTTTGGTTTCCTTACAGCTTGCAGAAAGCAGGATGATGGAAAGTAATGTAAGGTATATTTTCATACAGATGGTTTAAATGATAAATGTACGCAGGAAGAATAATATATCATATACGGGTAATGTATCGATTCTGTTAGCCGTTATGGCGCATAAAAAAAGCGATCTGTACAGATCGCTTTTCAATATGAATACTGTGAAACCTTATACGAGGATACGTACCGGCTCTTCGAGCAATGATTTCAGGGTTTGCAGGAATGCAGATCCGGTCGCGCCGTCTACCACACGGTGATCGCATGAAAGAGTCACTTTCATTACGTTGCCCGGAACAACCTGTCCGTTCTTTACTACCGGAACTTCCTGTATGCCGCCTACCGCAAGGATGCAGGCATCCGGCGGATTGATGATCGCGGTGAACTGGTCGATGCCGTACATGCCCAGGTTGGAGATCGTAAAGGTGGAACCTTCCCAATCGCTCGGCTGTAATTTTTTGTCTTTCGCTTTTTGTGCGAACGTTTTCACTTCGGCAGAGATATGCGACAATGATTTTCCATCGGCAAAACGCACTACCGGAACCAAGAGTCCTTCATCAACCGCTACCGCTACGCCGATGTTCACGTGCTCGTTGTAACGGATCTTGTCGCCTAACCAGGAGGAGTTTACTTTCGGGTGCTGTTTCAATGCAACGGCCACGGCTTTTAACACCATGTCGTTGAAGGAGATCTTCACCGGGGAATATTCGTTCATCTTCGCACGTGCATCCATCGCGCTGCTCATGTCGATCGTCACGGTCAGGTAGAAATGCGGCGCGGTGAACATGCTTTCCGATAAGCGCTTCGCGATGGTCTTACGCATTTGCGAAACCGGTACTTCGGTATATTTTTCTTCGCCGACAAAGGTCGGGATATTGATCGTTGATGCGGCAGCCGGAGCAGCAGCCTTTGCGGAGCCCTTGAAGTTCTCTACATCTTTCTTCGTGATGCGGCCATTGTCGGCGCTTCCCGGTACCTGGCTCAGGTCGATGCCTTTTTCCTGGGCGATCTTCTTCGCTAATGGCGATGCTTTGATCCTGTCGTCGGTGCTTTCTGCAACAGGAGCAGCCTCTTCTTTGGCTGTTGCAGGTGCAGCGCTCTTCGTTGCTTCTTCTTTCTTTGCAGGCGCCTCTTTTTCTTCTGCTTTCGCTTCCGGCTTCTTGTCCTCCAGGAGCGATTGATAATCTTCACCTTCTTTTCCAAGGATCGCGATGATGTTATCAACAGGAACCGCCTCACCTTCCTTGACACCAATGTATAAGATGGTACCTTCCTGGAAGGATTCAAAATCCATGGTCGCCTTGTCGGTTTCCACTTCAGCTACCAGGTCACCCGACTTCACTTTATCACCCACTTTTTTGTGCCATTTCGCTAAAACACCTTCGGTCATGGTGTCGCTCATCTTAGGCATTCTTACAACTTCAGCCATTTCTTAGAGTTTTGTTTTATGATTGAATAAATGAGCCGGATCGCTCATCATGATCCATGTGTTCGGTTAAGTATTAATTAGTCCCTGATATACGGATAATCGTTTTGTACATATACATCGGTGTACAGCTCGGATGCATCCGGGTAAGGAGATTCTTCTGAGAATGTTACCGACTCTTCCACGATATCCTTTATCTTCTGGTCGATCTCTTCGAGCCATTTTTCGTCTGCATATTTCTTGGACAGGATCGTTGCTCTTACCATTTCGATCGGGTCTTTCGCTTTGTATTCTTCTACCTCTTCCTTGGTACGGTAT
>CALNCF010000089.1 GCA_937875035.1 uncultured Sphingobacteriaceae bacterium
GCGATGGTGCAAACCCTGTTATTGATCGCGAGAGCGGTACTGAACCTGAAAGACTATATCACGATGGCTCACATCGAGTCGATGAACAAGATCATCATCCTGACCGGATCTATCGTAGGTGTGGCATACGGAACAGAGTTCTTCATCGCATGGTATTCAGGGGTGGAATACGAGCAGTACGCATTCATTAACCGTGCTACCGGTCCGTACTGGTGGGCATACTGGTCGATGATCACCTGTAACGTAATTACTCCGCAGCTGTTCTGGTTTAAAAATATCCGTACCAGTGTAACCTGGTCATGGATCCTGTCCATCTTCGTAAATATCGGTATGTGGTTCGAGCGTTTCGTAATTATCGTTACCTCCCTGCACAGAGATTATTTACCGTCGAGCTGGGCGATGTTCTACCCTACATGGGTGGATGTAGCCATCTTCATCGGATCCCTGGGCTTATTCTTTACCCTGTTCCTGCTGTTCATCCGTGTATTACCATCGGTGGCTATGGCAGAGGTTAAGCTGCTGCTGAAAGGATCAAGCGAGCAATCGAAACGTAAGTTAATTCAGGATGGTCACGCACACCTTCCGTCAGGATTTGACGGGAGCCTGGTGATCGCTACTACTGCAACCATTAAGAAAGAAGAAAAGAAAGATGAGTAACATTAAATATATCCTCGGACATTTTGATGATCCTGATGTAATGATGCACGGGATCGATAATCTGCAAAAGAACAACATTTCTATTTACGATGTGTTCACTCCTTTCCCGATCCACGGAATTGAGAAAAAGCTCGGTATCAAGCGCTCACGCCTGCCGATTGCAGCTTTCTGCTTTGGTATTACCGGCACGATCACGGCCTTTGTCATGATCTATTATATGCTGGTAATCGACTGGCCGATGAATATCGGTGGTAAGCCGGCTTTCGCATTCCCGGATTTTATCCCGGTGATGTTCGAGCTGACCGTGCTGTTCTGCGCATTCGGAATGGTGTTCACCTTTTTCTATGTGAACCACCTGTTCCCGGGACGTGCTCCGAGGGTGATGGACCTTCGCGCCAGCGACGATCGTTTTGTGATCGCTATCGATGCAAAAGACAATGCTGACCATTCAAAAGTTGATTCGATCTTAAAAGAAGCGGGTGCTGTAGAAATTAAGCACAACGAAAGAAAATACCTTAGTTATGATGAAGAATAATAGTAAGATATTCGGACTGGCAGCGGGTGCATTTTGCCTGGCCAGCGTACTATCATCCTGCTGGCACAGTAACCAGGATCCGGGCTATGAGTATGCACCAAATATGTATGATGCGATCGCTTATAACCCTGACCAGAAGAACCCAACCTTCAAGGATGGTAAATCTGCTCAGAAACCGGTAGAAGGAACTCTTCCGGTGGGATGGGAGCGTTATCACTACGCGAATACCATGGAAGGATATGAAGCGGCTTCAGCAGAACTCAAAAACCCGATCGCGAAAAGCGACAGCGTATTGGCTGAAGGTAAAAACCTGTACTTAAATATGTGCGGTCACTGTCATGGTGATCAGGGACATGGCGATGGTTCCATCGTGAAGCTGGGCAAGTTCCCTCCTCCTCCGTCATATGCTACAGGAACATCTTCCCGTGGTGGCGGAATGAAAGATTTAACAGACGGAAAGATCTATCATACGATCGTTTACGGTCTGAACCTGATGGGCTCGCATGCTTCACAGCTTTCTCCTGAAGAACGCTGGAAGATCGTTATGTATGTTCACGAATTACAACAAGCACAATAAAAAATTAGATCGATATACGGATGGCACATTTTGATTTATCCCAGAAATATGAATTTTCAGCCAATGCGAAACGCTGGTCATTAATCATGATCGTTGTTGGTGTGATTGCAGTAGCATTCGGCCTGTTTACCGGTCATGCGGAACGTACCTTCGCCAACTTATTGCTGAACAGTTACTATTTAACCGGTGTTTGCGCTGCAGGACTCTTCTTCGTGGCGATCCAGTCGGTTGCCAATGCAGGCTGGGCCACTTCCCTGATCCGGATCCCGATGGCATTCGGCAGTGTGCTGCCTTATGCGGCAGTGATCCTGATCGTGATCGTAGTAGGCGGATTATTCACACATAACCTGTATCATCACTGGGCTGATCCTGAGCTGATCAACCCGGCAAGCCCTAAATACGACAAGCTGATCGCCGGAAAATCAGGCTTCCTGAACGTTCCGTTCTTCCTGATCCGCCTGGTTGCTTTCCTGGGATTATGGGTACTGTTCATGCGTGCGCTCAGAAAATACTCCCTGAACGAAGACCAGGTGGGTGGCATGCTGAACTTCAACAAAAGCATTAAAACTTCCGCGATCTTCCTGATTGTTTTCGCGTTCTCGTCTGCCCTGTTCGCATTCGACGTGATCATGTCGCTGGAAGCGCACTGGTTCTCTACCATGTTTGCCTGGTATAACTTTGCAGCGATGTGGGTTAGCGGACTGGCAACGATCACTCTGACATTGATCATGCTGAGAGAAAAAGGATATTTCTCATGGGTAAACGACAGTCATTTACATGACCTGGGTAAATTTATCTTCGCGTTTTCTATCTTCTGGACATACGTATGGTTTGCGCAGTTCCTGCTGATCTATTATGCGAACTTACCGGAAGAGGTGGTGTACTTCGAGAAGAGATGGGCACCGGAATACTGGCCTTTCTTTTTATTAAACATCATCGTTAACTTTGTGGCTCCGATCCTGATCCTGATGACGCGTGATGCAAAACGTAACTTCCAGATCATGAAATACATCTGTATGGTGATCCTGTTAGGTCACTGGCTGGATTATTACATGATGATCATGCCGGGAACGGTAGGTACGGAAAGAGGCTTTGGCATTATCGAGCTGGGTACGTTCATCGGCTTCATCGGTATCTTCGCATACCTGATGCTGAACTCCCTGAGCAAGGCGCCGCTGGTTCCGAAGAACCACCCTTACCTGGAAGAAAGTTTACATCACGACATATAGTCATCTGTTGAATTAGAAATTTGTTATAACGTATATATGAACCGTTCAATATTTAAAACCGTGGCCAGCAAAACTTCGATGTTGCTTTTAAGTGTGTTCGCTTTGTTATCCACGAATTCTTTTGCCGCTGATGCTGCTGCCGCTGCCACCGAAGAGGTTGCGAAAGGTACAGACAACACGGTATGGTTTTATCTCCTGCTTGCCATTGCAGCAACCCTGATCTTCGTGATCATCGGAAAGACGGTGAAAGTACTGGAGCTTACCTACGAGTTAAACGGAAAACAAATGAATATCAAATGGAACCGTATCAATGGTTTACTGATGTTCATCTTTATGTTCGCTTTCCTGGGTGGTACGCTTTGGGAGATGAAATATCATGGTGCGATGACCCTGCCTGAATCGGCTTCTGAGCACGGCTTGCTGACTGACCGGCTGTTCACCATCACCCTGATCATTACAGGTATCGTGTTCGTGATCACGCATATCCTGCTGTTTGTATTCGCATACAAATACCAGGGATCCGAAAAACGTAAAGCCTTCTTCTACCCTCATAACGATAAGTTAGAGGTATACTGGACGATCATTCCTGCTATCGTGCTGACCGTACTGGTTATTTCAGGATGGAAAACATGGACCAATATTACACAGCCTGCTCCGAAAGAAGCGCTGGTGATCGATGTAACCGGCAAGCAGTTCGGCTGGATCGTACGTTACCCGGGTAATGATGGCATTCTTGGTACCAAAGCCTTTAAGCTGGTGAACGATGTGAATGAGACCGGTGTTGACTTCAATGATAAGAATGCAGCGGATGACCTGATCGTAAAAGAGATCTATCTCCCGGTAAACCGTCCTGTAAAATTCAACTTCGGAGCAAGAGATGTAATTCACTCTGCATATATGCCGCATTTCCGTGCACAGATGAACTGTGTTCCGGGTATGCCGACCACCTTCTGGTTCACCCCTCGTACCACTACAGAGGAGATGCGTACGAAGACCGGCGATGCGAAGTTTGATTATGTGCTGCTTTGCGCTAAGATCTGCGGATCTGCTCACTTTAACATGCAGGTTAAGATCGTTGTGGTAGACGACAAGCAATACAGCGAGTGGTTAGCTGCACAAAAGCCTTACTATACAGAGGACATTGCAAAGCAGATCCAGGAAGCAGAGACGGAGAAGATGCAAAAGGCCCAGCAAACATTAGCATTGAACTAATCGCTCCACTTGCGGAACAGCTCAATTAAGAAAAGATTTTAGATAGAAGATTAAATTATTTACAATATGTCAACTCAAGCTTTACACCACGCTGACGTTCATGGTCACAACGATCACCATGATCACCACAAAGAGACATTCCTGTCGAAATATGTGTTCAGCATGGATCATAAGATGATTGCAAAGCAATTCCTGATCACGGGGATTATCATGGCAGTAATCGGTATGGTTTTATCGGTATTGTTCCGTTTGCAGTTAGGATGGCCGGATCAGTCGTTCCCTTTCCTTGAATCAATGCTTGGAAAATGGGCTAAAGACGGTCGCCTGGATCCATCTTTTTATATG
>CALNCF010000090.1 GCA_937875035.1 uncultured Sphingobacteriaceae bacterium
ACGTATGAGTTCTTCGTGCGCGACAACGGCGCAGGCTTTGATATGCATTATGCCCATAAGCTGTTCCAGGTCTTTCAGCGCCTGCACAGCGAGGAAGAGTTTGAAGGGACCGGCGTCGGGCTTGCTATTGTCCAGCGGGTAGTAACCCGTCACGGCGGAGAGGTTTGGGCTGAGTCGAAGAAAGATGATGGAGCTGTATTTTATTTTTCGTTACCCAGGATAGATATTTAAATTAATATATTTAGAGATTATGGAACATGTAGAAATCTTATTGGTAGAGGATAACCCGAACGATGCGGAGCTGACCATAAGAGCATTGCGGAAAAATAATGTATCCAATAGTTTATTTCATGTGAAAGACGGGGCAGAGGCGCTCGACTTCCTGTTTGCCAAAGGGAATTACCATACACGCGAAAAGCAGCGTCATCCAAAGCTGATCCTCCTGGATCTGAAGATGCCGAAGATCGACGGCTTCGAGGTGATGAAGATCATTAAGCAGGATGAAGAGACCCGGCATATTCCCGTGGTGGTGCTTACCTCTTCGAAAGAAGAAAAAGACCTGCTGAACAGTTATAATCTGGGGGCTAACAGCTATATTGTCAAGCCCGTAGAATTCGACAAATTTGTACAGGCCGTAGTGGATGTAGGGCTGTACTGGATGATCCTGAATCAAAATACCCCGCAATAGCATAGCGTCATGAACCCTCATATTTCTATTCTGCTTATCGAAGACAACCCGGTCGACGCGGAATTGCTGGAAAGGCAATTGCTGCGCGATGGGCTGAGCTTTGACCTGATGCGTGTAGAAAACCGGGAACAGATGATCGATGTGCTCGAGAACAAGATGGTCGATATCGTGATCTCCGATTTCATGCTCCCGAGCTTTACCGGGCTGGAAGCGCTTAAGCTCTTTAAGCAATACGACCTCGATGTTCCCTTTATTACCCTTACCGGCACCGGGGCGGAAGAGATCGCGGTGGAGATGATGAAATACGGGTCGGATGATTATGTGCTTAAGCAGCACCTGAAAAGACTGTCGCATTCCATTGTCAACAACCTGCAGAAAGCCCAGGCTGGCCGGCAAAGTAAATTACAGGAGAAAGCCCTGATCGACAGTGAGCGCGCATACCGTTTGCTGGCGGATAATTCAGGAGATATTATTTCAAGACATAAAATTACCGGTGAGTTCATCTATGCTTCTCCGGCCATCATCACGATCACCGGCTTTACACCGGAAGAGGTAACGGGCCGAAGGCTCCGCGACTTTTTACATCCCGACGACCACGAGATCATGAGCAGGCATGTGCAGGCGATCCTGAGGGGAGAACCGCAGAACCGCCTGGAATTACGCCTGCTGACCAAGGGCGGCGATTATATCTGGATCGAAACGACCGGGAAAGGAATTGTGAACCCCGACACCGGGCTCGTGGATGAGATCGTTGCGATCACACGCGACGCGACCATACGCAAGCAAACCGAAGAATCGCTGATACTCAGCGAAGAGCGTTACCGCATCATTACCGAAACGGC
>CALNCF010000091.1 GCA_937875035.1 uncultured Sphingobacteriaceae bacterium
ATGCCTTCAAAAAATTTGATTTTCCAATGTCATTCTGTCCAACAAGAATGTTAAGTTGATTTGGATTTAACCCTGTTTCAAGCTTAATAATTGAACGAAAATTCTTTATTTCAATTGAATTTATTATTATCATTTATTAATAAATGTTTTTAATTTGTTGTTGTCTAGTTTGGTAAGCTTGCAGCTAACTTACTTATATGCGCTATAAAGCACGATTCTATAGCGCATATACATCCCATACAGGTTGGCTTGGCGCAACTCAATAAAATATATGATATTATTTTCTCTGAATCAATCTCTCCAACCTCGCCATCATCTCATCCTTTTCTTTCAACATCCTTTCGTACAGCGCAATCTTTTCCTCATGAAGTTGAACCAACTTATCTATAGGATGGAAAGTTGGATTGTGGTTAACTGCGTTCAGCATAGTATTATCATTGAACGTATTTGATATAATATTCACCGCCTGCTCCTCACCAAAATTCTGAATCGATTGCATCGGTATTTTCAATGTCTCAGAAATCTGGCGTAGGAGGTAAACTTCAATGGCATTTTCTACTCCATATCTTTCTCATGGTAAATTTGTCATGAGCTGCAATGGGCAATTTTTATATGGGCAATATATGCAATTTCAGATGATAAAGCAATTGTTACTGGCTTTTTACATAAAATATCAGGCCCAAATGAAATATCCTGGCTTCGTAAAGTGGCAGTTTTCTTTTATGTCTGGCCTTACAGCGACCGGTTTTCAGGGCGCACAGGAAATCGTTCATTTTTGAGGAAGCTGCGCTTGGAACAAGCAGATCACCGAAAAAATAGATTTCCGGAAGTCCTGAAAATTCTTCGAAGAAGAAAGGTAGATGTGCAGCCTTGATCTTTTGTGTCCTTTTGGATCAAGCCAAAAGGACAAAGAATAAGCCATTTTACAAGCCCTCAAAAGCAGAACAGGAGTAAATGGAACTTTGATAGCTAACTTACCTGTTAAATTTCTTCTCCCTACTTTTCTTGATAAAAAGTAGGCAAAAATCAAGGCTGTATAGCAGGCTTCCCTGCCGGGATTTTCGCCTGTTTGAGCGGCGATCTTTTCGCTTGCTCAAAGCTTCCGCTCAAACTATACGGCTTTACGTTCGCTTTGAAAACCGCCTGCTATAAGGCCGTTAAAATGCGTAAAACTTGACGGGTTATATATTCAGCCTCGTGAAATGGCGGTTTTCCGGGCTTGCCGGCATAAGCAGGTCGGAAAATTTTCTTCTGCAGAAGAAAAAACCGTTTTACAAGCCTTGATCTTTTGCGTCCTTTTGGATCAAACCAAAAGGATAGGATCAGGGAATATAAACATCATAAAAAAAGCCCTGCCGCAGGGGCAAGGCTTTTTTATATCTATAGGAAACCCCGAAGGATTCCTGCGATCTTGTTATTTCTTATCTTCTTTTCGCATCATATCCACTACGATCGGAGTCGCAACGAATAATGAAGAGTATGTTCCGAAGATAACCCCGATCAGCATCGCGAAAGAGAAACCACGAAGGATCTCACCACCGAAGAAGAACAGGATCACCAGTACGAACATCGTGGTCAGACCGGTTACCATGGTACGGCTTAACGTAGAGTTAAGCGCGTGGTTGATTACCGGAGCCAGACCTTCATTCTTGGTATGGTGTACGCTCATGTATTCACGTACACGGTCAAAGATTACGACCGTATCGTTCATAGAGTAACCCATTACCGTTAACACGGCCGCAATGAACTGCTGGTCGATGTCGAGCGAGAACGGAAGGATACCGTTGAAGATCGAGAACAGGGAGAGCAGGATCAGTACGTCGTGCGCAAGGGATACAAGCGCTCCGACACCGAACTGCCACTTCTTGAACCGGATGAAGATATAGAAGAATACCGCTGCCAGCGACAGGAGGATCGCCCATACCGCCGAACGCTTGATGTCGTTCGCGATGGTAGGCCCTACCTTCTGCGAAGAGAGGATGTTCGACTTATTGCCTTCTACTTTCGTTAAACCTTCAGTCAGCTTGGCTTCTACCTGCTTGTCCACATCATCGCCTAACTGGTCGATCATATAGCTGGTCGTGATCTTCACCTGGTTGCTGCTACCGAAGGTCTTTACTTCCGGAGCGGTTCCGAATACGTCTGTTAATACATCACGTACCTCGTTCGTAGAAACTTCCTTGTCGAAACGAACCGTGTAGTTTCTTCCTCCTTTAAAGTCAACCCCGAAGCTTAATCCCTTTACAAATAAAGAGATCAGACCCGCGGTGATGATCACCCCGGAGATCGCGTAGAACACCTTTCTGTTGGAAAGGAAGTCGAAGTTCGCGTTCTTGAAGAAGCTTTCCGTCATCTTGTTAGAGAACTTCACCATTTTACCCCTGGCGATCTGTGCTTCGAAAATTAAGCGGGTGATGAAGATCGCCGCGAATAATGAAGTCAGGATACCGATGATCAGGGTAGAGGCGAATCCGAGGATCGGACCTGAACCGAATGCGTATAAGATGATACCTGAGATCAGGGTTACCACGTTGGCGTCAATAATCGAAGAATAGGCGTTCTTGAAACCGTCGGCGATGGCGAGGCGGAATGCCTTGCCTGCTTCGAGCTCTTCCCGTTCCCGTTCATAGATCAGTACGTTCGCATCCACCGACATACCGATGGTCAGCACGATACCGGCAATACCCGGTAAGGTCAGCACCGCACCCAGGGATGCCATGATTCCCATAATGAAGAATACGTTGGCGAACAGGGCTAAGTCGGCGATCACACCGGCTGTATTGTAATACAGCGCCATGAAGATCAATACCACGATCAGACCAACTATAGAGGAGATCAGACCGGCGTTGATAGCTTCCTGTCCTAAGGAAGGACCTACGATCGCTTCTTCCACGATCCGAGCAGGAGCCGGCAGCTTACCAGCTTTCAGCACGTTCGCTAAGTCTTTCGTTTCATTTGCTGTAAAGCTTCCCGAGATCGAAGAGATACCGTTAGGGATCTCGTTCTGAACCGTAGGAGCAGAGTACACATAGTTATCGAGCACGATTGCGATCGATTTCTTGTTGTTCGGATCTTTAGATGCTTCGGCAGTTAAACGCTTCCAGGTCTTAGCGCCCTCTGCGTTCATCACCATCACTACTTCCGGGTTACCCTTCTGGTCGAAGTCGTCGCGGGCATCGGTGATCACCTCACCACCCAGCGGCGCCTTACGGTCGCGGGTATTCGCACGGATCGCGTACAGCTCGAAAGAGTTCTTCTTGGCGCCCATGGCCTTTACACCCCATAAGAAACGCGCATCCGATGGGAACGACGCTCTTACTTCCGGCATAGCCAGGTACTCATTTACTTTCGCGGTATCACGAAGTAACGCGAAGCCCACTACCGGACCCTGTCCCAAAACCTGCTGGCCTTGTTCGTTGGTACCGATGTTCGGGTTGAGTAAAGCGAATAACGGGTTCTCGCTGGCGAATTTCGCGAACGATTGCTCCGCATCCGCCGAATCGCTCTTCGACGTATCGTTATTGGTCTTGTTATTTAATAAAGCAAGCTCATTTTCGGTCGTATCCTTAGCGGCTGCGACAGTAGCAACTGCCGAAGTATCCTTTTTAGGAGCAGCGCCTTCGGTGAGGCTCAGCTTGGCCTTTAATGCTTTATTCGCATTGTCGAGGTTCTGGAAGATCTCATAATTGCTGTATACATCCCAGAATTCCAGCTGGGCGGAACCCTGGAGGAGCTTACGTACACGTTCAGGATCATCCACGCCCGGTAATTCGATCAGCACACGGTTAGAGCCCTGCTGTAACTGGATGTTAGGCTGGGTCACACCGAATTTATCAATACGGGTACGGAGAATGTTGAAAGAACGGTCAACCGCGCTTTCAGCTTCTTTCTTCAGCACTTTCAGCACCTCATCGTTCGAAGTACCGATCTTGATGCGGTCCTTGTTCTCCGGGGTCGCGAAAATAGCGGCTAACTGTCCGTTAGGAGCAAGTTCCTTGTACGCTTCGCCGAATAATGTGATGAAATCCTTCTGGCTGCTTACTGCACGTTGTGTGGCTAAGTTAAGCGCGTGGTTAAATGTAGTGTCGCTGCTGTTGTTAGCCAGGGATCTTACCAGCTCGTTGAGCGATATCTCCATGGTTACGTTCATCCCACCCTTCAGGTCGAGACCCAGGTTGAGCTGAAGCTGTTTACATTCCTGGTAAGTAAATTTGGCAAAACCCAGATTGAACACTGTTTCCGTTGCCATTGAGTCGAGATAAGCTTTCTCCAGTTTCGGATCACCGTTGGCATACTCTTTCGCCTTGTTCTCTACGTTGTTAGCAACAAACGTAAAGGAAAGCGAATAGATACAGGCCACAGATAATGCGATTGCGAAAAACCTGATAGCACCTTTTCCCTGCATAACTTTTTGCGTTAGATTTTAAAATAAATGGTTAAATAATTGATTATTCGGCTTTTTTACTAAGCCTGCAAATCTAATTAAATTTTTAAATTATGAAAGACCTGTGTAAAACCATTTGAATGATCGCTCAAAGCATTTGAGACCCTGTTTTTCAGGAAGCCGCAGAGGGGTTATTCCAAACCCTTCCTGCCATTAAAATAGGGGAGGCTGGACCTTAGGCATGCTATATAGAAGCTATTCAGCTCCTTACAGGCTGAGCTTAGCGCTGCTCATCCACCCGGCAATGGCATCCAGCAGCGGTTCGGACTGAGCGGACTGCTCGTTTTCGAGGTCGGGTACCGGCACCTCCAGGTGAATGACCCGGATGTGTTTCTTTTTTAATACCTCATGCCGGCTGGTCTGGGGTACAGAGGTTTGCTCCCAGGAAACATCCTCCTTGCCATAAAGCAGCAGTACCGGCACCCGGATCATTCCCAGCGCCCGTAAAGGCTCATCATTATAATCCCGTACCCAGGGAGCGAGCTCCAGCGAGGCCACGGGTTTCAGGGCATCCCTGAAGCCCACCATCGAGATCCATTGACGCAGGTAATCGTCCTGGTATGTATTGGCGAATTCCGGCTTCTTGCGGTATTGGGCGAAGAGATCGAGTATCGAGTCGGCATCTTTCCGCAGGCTGAAATAGGGTACGATCTTCTGGTGCAGGGTATAGAACTTCTCCGCGACATCCGTGTTCACCTTGCGGCGCAGCAATTCCTCCCGGAACTGGTAGCCATGCCATTGCAACGGAGTGCATAGCGGCGCGGAAACGCCGATCACAAATTTTACGGCAGGAGAGCGGACCGCAGCTCTCAAGGCTATCCAGCTGGCGTGATCCAGCGCGTAAAGCCCGGTCCGGTTACTGTCGACGCCCGGCAGGCTCTTCAGGTAGCCGATCCCCCTGATCACATCCAGCGCCAGGGTATCGAAATTGGCCAGCAGGTAGTTCCCCCCGGATTTTCCGCAGCCCCTTTTGTCAAGGCATAATACGGTGAAGCCCTTTTGAGCAAAACGGATCGCAGAACGGCGGTAATTGTCCTTGGTGGTATAGTTGTGCCCCGGTACGATCAGGATCGCCGTGGTCTTACGTGAATGAGAAGGTGAATAAAGCGCGGCAGAGATGCGGGTACTGCCCGAAAGATAGGTCACCTCGCTCACGGAATAAGGCTGCTCGCCTCCGTTGAACAGCGCCAAAAAAGACATAAGCCAGAACTGGATCAGGAAGGACATCATGAGAGTAGCGCGGCGCTTGTGATCAAGTGTTGAAGGTATAAACTATTCACTAAAAAACAAATATGCGGACATGACTGAATCCGGTAGCGATCATACCAGCTTGCGTTTCATTTCCAGGCGGAAACGATCGCAGAGCTCCGTGATCTCCCGGTCGATATTGTCGTTGTTGTGGATCACATAATCGCTGGTATCCTTGTAGGGAAGCAGGAATTCGCGGTAGGCGGGCATTACATGATTATGCCATTGATATAATATGGTTTCCTCGCTGTATCCGCGCTCTACCTGGTCGCGGATCAGGCGGCGGTTCAGCTTGATATGATCATCCGCATCCACGAATACCTTCAGGTCGAACAGCTCCGCCAGCTCATGAAAGTGGAAGATGAAAAGCCCTTCGATCACGATAACAGGCGCCGGGTGTATGGCCAGCATCTGCGGTGTGGCATTCGGGTTGTTAAAGGTGTACTCTTTCTTATAGATCGGGTTCCCCGATTTCAGGATCTCCACATCCTCCAGGAGGCTCTCCCGGTCGATGCCCTGCGGGAGGTCGAAGTTCACTTCCCCGTTCTCATCCTTTTCCTGGAATTCGATAGGCTTGTAATAATGATCCTGGGAAATCAGGCAGATCTCGTCTTTGTCGAAATGGCGTAATAGGGAATGTAACAGGTATGTCTTACCGGAAGCGCTGCCGCCCGCGATTCCC
This sequence comes from uncultured Sphingobacteriaceae bacterium, assembly GCA_937875035.1. GTDB lineage: Bacteria > Bacteroidota > Bacteroidia > Sphingobacteriales > Sphingobacteriaceae > CALNCF01. The sequence continues at coordinate 6,375 of CALNCF010000091.1, forward strand.
ACTAAGAATGGCTTGTTCGTGTCCCTTTGCATCATCTATTCTTTAGGTAGGGAATACGTTAGTGTGGCCTGGAACTTCGGGTCGCGCACATCGAGCATGGCTGCCACCGCTTTGGATATCACGATAATGGTGTTCTCGTTGTCGCCTGTTTCGGGCAGCACGCCGATCACCTTTACATATACGCTTTTATTGTTCTGCTTATTCGTTACCCGTATAATGGTGCCCACCGGGGCCGTCTTGTGCAGGGCGATGCTCCGCTTCGGGTTCACATTCTTATCCTCCAGCCACCCGGCCATCCCGGTTTCGCTGATCTCGTTGCTCGGCAGGTATTTGCTGGCTTTTACTCCGCCCGATGCTACCGGGTTGATCTTGCCGCCTGCCGGGATCTCCCTTGGCTCTTCGCTGGCATTGGTATTGCCTGCCGTTACCGGCGCTGCTCCCTGCTTATTGATCTGCAGGCGCTGCCCGAGGCTCAGGTTGGTCGATCTCAGGTTGTTCCAGGTCTTGATATCCTGTACGCTCACATCGTACTTGCGGGCTATGGCAAAAAGGGTTTCCCCCTTGCGTACGGTATGGGTTATTTTGGTCGTAGCGGGTTTGGCAACCGGCGTGCTCTTTGCTTTTGCCGGGCTCTTCTCTTCGGGTACCGGTATTGCGGTTACGCTGCCCGCCGCTTTGCCTTCTACGGGTACTTTAAGTATTTCGCCCAGCTTCAATGAAGTGCTTTCG
>CALNCF010000092.1 GCA_937875035.1 uncultured Sphingobacteriaceae bacterium
ACAAACCCATCGTGCGCGCCCCATTTGGAATTCATCTGTTCCGGACGGAAATCGCGTTTATCGGTTAGCTTTTGAATGCCGGTTGAGAGCAGGTAGGACTTGAAATTCGCGAACTCTAATTCACCCCCGTAATAAAATGAAGTATGATAACCCAGCCTGTTAAAGCGTTCGGGCAGGGAAGGCAGCTTTTCGAACTTGTCGGGCTGCTGGATAATGGTGCGTACGGCTTGTGTAGGAAAGCCGCTCATAATAGCGATCATGCCCTTGTCGGTACGGTCGCCCGAAGCGTACAGGTGCTCAAACCTGATCCCGTTCGCTGCGATCTCTGAAAGAAAGGGTGAAACATCCTCATCGCCACCAAAGGCTGCTACCACATCCGAAGTAAAGCTTTCCAGGATGATCAGCACCACGTTCGGCCGGCTGGTGCTTAGCAGGTGGGAGCTGGTATTGCCAGGTGTATGATAAAGTGCTTCAACGGTACGGGTGGCTTCCTGCTCTTCCATGTACCGGTACGGGTTTTCATTGCTGAAATGGTTTTCAATGAAGGAATGCAGCAGGTTCCATTCCGTATTCACGGAACTATGGTTCAGGATCGGTTTGGAGGAGAAATAGGCGGCGCTTTGGTTAATGGGTGCTAATTGCAGGCCCCCTCTCAGGAAGATCACCAGGATAAAAGCGAGCACGGGGTACAGCGCCAATAGCTTCCAGGCCTGGGTTCCCGATGTGTTGTACTCGAATTTCACCCATTTACGCAGGGCGTAAAATGCGGCAAAAGCATTCAGCGCAATGATCGCCAGGGAAAGGGTAACGGGAGAGGATGAGCTGGATGCCAGCGCTTCGCCGGGTGAGAGCACCAGGAATTCGATGGCGCGGCTGTTGATCTTGGTGCCCCATTCAGTATAGATATTCAGATCGATCGCCCCGATCACGATCATGAGCGACACGAGGATGAGGTTATACACGCGGATCACGGAATTGAATATGCCCGCCGTGCGGTGGAAGAGTATGGTTATGAGCAGGAATAACAGGGGTAAAGCCATAAGGTACCCGGTAACTGAAAGGTCGAGACGGATTCCCTTGATAAAGGTCCACAGGATTTCGGCGCTGCCGGTACCCTTGAATTTCGGAGCATGGAATATAACGAAGATCAGCCGCTGGATGAAGAAAAAGGCGATCCAGAAAAGAAGCAGGCGCAGGAAAGGCTTAATGGCTTTGAACATGCGGCTAAGATACATAAAAGCTCAAAAGAAAAGGGGGCAAAGCCCCCTTCGTATGGTGTTGATAAAGCGTTACTTATTCTCCGCCGCCCATCATGTCTCTCATCATCTCTTCCTGTGTGGTCACCTTATAATCGGCAGGGATGTTGAACAGGTCGTCTGATATTTTCTCCGCGGTAATGCTTTTTACCCGGATCACCATTTCAATCCCCTGCATATTGGCGGTAAACTCCATCGGCATACCCTTGATCTGTGCGAACTGGGCATTCAGGTTGTTGCTGTAATAAGGCAGGTCCTTGGTATAATAAATGGTCAGCTTCTCCTTGGTCGATTTATTGGTCATCACCGCTTTATTGCATTTGTAACCCGCGATCTGTTTCACTTCCGTACTTTCCTCGATGTCGAACTGGGGCATCGATTCCGTCTGGCTCTTCATGTCTTCCGGCGAAATATTCAGCGCATATTTATTGCCCATCATATCTATCAGCACCGTGCCTGTATTGGTTTTCTGATCCGTGATCGTTACGGTGGTTCCCATCATGCCCAGCTCCATTTCAGACCTGGATTTCGTACCCTTGATCTTAACGGTCATTTCTTTAGGCATCATAGCCGCAACCATTCCGTCGGCATCACCGGAAGTGATATCCATCGTATACTGGATCGTACCTTCCGTAAATTTTTTCTGTGCAAACACATTACCGCAAATCAGTATAGAGAATGCAGCAGCTAATAAGAATGAATTCTTTTTCATGGAGTTCTTGTTGATGGTTCTAAAGGTAAATAAGTTCTGTAGCTTTTAGGGAGATGACGATAAAATATAGGCTCCGGACTCGAATGTAAAGTATATTTTACACGGCAGGAGCCGGATTTCGCTGTACAGGCGGGTTCTTTCCCTGCCGGTGGCTTTACTGCTGATCACAATGCTGTTAAATGGCATATGATCATATAATTTATGAAGAT
>CALNCF010000093.1 GCA_937875035.1 uncultured Sphingobacteriaceae bacterium
AACTACCTGGTAGAGAGATTTGCAGCAGCCCCGGAACAACCCGGAAAACCTGCCGCAAATCTCTTAATACCACCTCAGGAGCCTTGAAAGGGCTTGCACATCTCTACATTTGCGTTATATTAGCAGACTATTTTCAAAAAAAATTATGTCAGAAACTAAAACTTCACACCCAAGAGGACTCTATGTGCTCTTTGCCACGGAAATGTGGGAGCGTTTCAATTACTATGGCATGCGGGCAATCTTAGTGCTCTTCATGACCAAGGCGCTATTGTACGACAAGGTTTTCGCTTCCAATCTCTATGGGAGCTATACCGGGCTGGTTTATTTAACTCCGCTGATCGGCGGGTATATTGCCGATAAGTACTGGGGGAACCGGCGTTCCATCATTGCCGGGGGCTTGCTCATGGCGATCGGTGAGTTTATCATGTTCTTCTGCGGATCCGTATACGAATCATCACCACAGCTTTCTTCCCTGCTTTTCTTCTCGGGACTGGGCTTCATGATCACGGGTAACGGGTTCTTCAAACCAAATATTTCTTCGCTGGTAGGCCAGCTGTACCGCAAGGGCGACCGACGTATCGACTCCGCATATACCATCTTCTATATGGGTATCAACGTGGGTGGTGGTCTCGGACCATTTGTATGCGGGCTTGTAGGCGACACCGGGAACCCGGCCGATTTTAAATGGGCCTTCCTCGCAGCCGGTATCGGTATGCTGATCAGCGTGATCATTCAAAAGCTTTACCAGGATAAATACCTGGTTCTTTTCTCTGTACTGATGATCGGCTTATTCTATGTGGATGCCAAGATCTTCAGCTTCCTTTCTTACCTGCTCGTTGCGAGCGTACTCTTTATTGCCTTCGTGATCTTTGCCGACAAGTCCTTATCTAAAATTGAAAAGGAACGTATCGGGGTGATATTTATCGTGGCGTTCTTCGTGATCTTCTTCTGGTCGGCATTCGAGCAGGCGGGAGCATCCTTAACGTTCTTCGCCGAAGAGCAGACACAGCGTGACCTCGGATTCTATACTGTACCGGCAAGCTTGTTCCAGTCGCTGAACTCGATCTTCGTGATCGCGTTCGCACCGGTATTCGCCTGGTTATGGCTGAAGCTGGGTAAACGTGAACCAACGGCCCCTTTCAAAATGGCCCTGGGTCTGTTATTGCTGGCTGTAGGTTATTTAGTGATCGCATTCGGTGTGAAAGATGTACAGCCGGGCATTAAAGTAAGCATGATGTGGCTGACCAGCATGTATGCCCTGCATACCTGGGGTGAGCTATGTCTCTCTCCTATCGGATTATCGCTGGTGAACAAGCTGGCGCCAATGAAATTAGCTTCCCTGCTGATGGCCGTATGGTTCCTGGCCAACGCGGCAGCCAATAAGCTGGCGGGTGTGCTGAGCGGGCTGTACCCGGAAGAAGGCAAAGTAACTTCGTTCCTGGGCTACCAGATCACCAATATGTATGATTTCTTTATGCTCTTCGTATGTACCGCGGGTATCGCGGCGGCAATCCTGTTCGTATCGACCAAAAAGCTGAAAAGCATGATGCATGAAGCTGCGGTTGAATAGCACGCGTCTTCATTCCATATATACCGGAAGCCTTCACGATCATGTGAGGGCTTTCGTGCTTATACACGGGTTGTGAATAACATTGGGTTTTGGCTTTTCAGAAAATGCGATATATTTAAACTTTCACCTAAACACACAACGACCATGATCTCTTCACTATTCTCCGAACTGAATATCTGGGCCGTACTGGTTTCCGTACTGGCTTATTACGGGTTAGGCGCTATCTGGTATAACGTTTTCAGTACCCCCTGGATGAATGCCATCGGCAAATCGAAAGAAGAATTGATGCAGGCTCCAAAAACCATCCACCTCTATACCTTTATCATCCAGGTCCTGATGGTATGGCTGCTGGCAGGACTGGTTATGGTGACCGGCTCGGATACGGCCGCTTCCGGCTTCGAGCTCGGCCTGATCGTCGGGGTGTGCTTCATTATCTGCCCATATACCATCAACAAGCTTTATTCAGGCTCATCGCTTACGCTGCTTGCGATCGACGCGGGCTATCATACCTTCGGGCTCATCATCAGCTCGATCATCCTTTCCGTCTGGAAATAACCTAAACCTATAAACTATACACATAATCAACATGCAGGAAACTAAACCTTCATTTAAACCCTTTGTATCGGATGATACACGGATGGCTGAATTTACCTTCAAGTCCATCCTCCTGGGTTGTATCTTCGGGATCATCTTTGGTGCCGCTACCGTTTACCTCGCCCTCAAGGCTGGTTTGACCGTATCCGCTTCCATTCCCATCGCGGTGATCGCCATTACCCTTGGCCGCCGTTTTTTCAAAACCACCATCCTGGAGAACAACATTATTCAAACCACGGGCTCTGCCGGTGAATCCATCGCAGCGGGTGTGGTATTTACCCTTCCCGGTTTCCTGTTCCTGTCGGTGAACGAACAGGGCGTAAGCAGCGGTGAGATGTACTTCCAGTACATGACCATCCTCACCCTGGCGATCTTCGGGGGGATACTCGGAACCCTGATGATGATCCCCCTGCGCCGTTCGCTGATCGTGAAGGAGCATGAAGCCTTGCCTTACCCGGAAGGCACAGCCTGCGCATCTGTATTAAAGGCCGGTGAAAAGGGCGGAGATTTCGCGAAGACCGCCTTCCTGGGACTGGGCTTCGCCTTAGTCTATGCCATGCTGCAAAAGGTTTTCCATGTGATCGCCGAAACTCCGGCATTCATTACCGAAAAGACCAACAAATTTTTCCCTTCGGCCACAGTAAGTGGTGAGATCACCCCTGAATATATGGGTGTGGGATATATCATCGGGTTCAAGATCGCAGGTGTGCTGGTTGCCGGCGGGGTGATCGCCTGGCTGGGACTGATTCCCTTGCTTGCATCCGTAGTTCCGGCAGATACCGTTGCCATGCAGCTGATCAAGCTGGGATACCTGAAAGACATGGTGACCGCAGGCGGACCCGGCGGATGGGATCCCGTAGCGCATAATTTCGGTGACTGGTCGAGAGCTATCTACACCGCGTACATTCGCCAGATCGGTGCAGGCGCGGTAGCAGCGGGCGGATTCATCACCCTGATCAAGACCATCCCGACCATTATCTCTTCCTTCAAAGGAAGCCTTGCTTCTATCAACAGCACAGGAGAAGGACATACCGTAAAAAGAACCGAGCAGGATCTTTCCATTAAGATCGTATTGTTCGGCAGCATTGCCCTGGTATTGCTGATGGCATTCCTGCCGCAGATCCCGGGCGATTCGATCCTGAATAAATTACTGATCGGTGTGCTTGTCGTGATCTTCGGTGCCTTCTTCGTAACCGTTTCCTCACGCATCGTGGGCCTCATCGGGTCGAGCAACAACCCGATCTCGGGCATGACCATTGCCACCATTATGGGTACCTGCCTCGTGTTCATCGCGATTGGCTGGACCGGTAAGGTGTACGAGCCGATGGCGCTGGTAGTGGGTGGTATGATCTGTATTGCCGCGGCAAACGCAGGGGCCACCTCCCAGGATCTTAAATCGGGTTACATCGTAGGCGCTACGCCGAAATACCAGCAGATGGCACTGTTCATCGGCGCGATCGTTTCTTCCATCGCCATTGGCTATACGGTGAAGATCTTGGATACGCCTACGGCGGATATGATCAGCCAGGGTATTCATCATGCCATCGGTACAGAAAAATATCCGGCGCCGCAAGGCACACTGATGGCTACACTGATCAAGGGGATCCTTTCCTTTAACCTCGACTGGCAATTCGTGCTGGTGGGTGTGTTCATTGCCATCACCATGGAGCTCTGCGGGGTGAAATCCCTGTCGTTTGCCGTGGGCGCTTACCTGCCTCTGTCCACCACCCTGCCTATCTTTGCGGGTGGTGCGGTGAAGAAGCTGGTGGAATACGGCGTGCTCGACGGCGTCCAGAAGTACGTGT
>CALNCF010000094.1 GCA_937875035.1 uncultured Sphingobacteriaceae bacterium
AGGTATATGGTTCCCTGGGCGAAAGCGGCATGTTCACCGAAAGCACCGCTTACGATCCGCACAGCCCGTACTCGGCATCGAAGGCCAGCTCCGATCATTTTGTAAGAGCCTACCACGATACCTATGGAATAGATACGGTGATCTCGAACTGTTCCAACAATTACGGCTCTCATCATTTCCCGGAGAAGCTGATCCCTCTGGCCATCCACAACATCAAAAATAATATAACAGTGCCTGTATATGGCAAAGGAGAGAATGTGCGCGACTGGCTTTGGGTAGAAGATCATGCCCGGGCCATCGACCTGATCTTCCACCAGGCTAAAGCAGGGGCTACCTATAATATCGGCGGGCATAACGAATGGAAGAACATTGAGCTGATCCGTTTGTTATGCAAGATCATGGATGAGCGGCTGGGCAGAGCTCCCGGTACTTCGGAGAAGCTGATCAGTTTTGTGACTGACCGGGCAGGGCATGACCTGCGTTATGCCATCGACTCGTCTAGGCTGCAGGAAGACTTAGGCTGGAAGCCAAGCCTTCAGTTTGAAGAGGGCCTGGAAAAAACGGTAGACTGGTACCTGGCCAACGAAAGCTGGCTGGAGCATGTTACTTCGGGCGCTTACCAGGATTATTACCGTGAACAATACGGCCGCACGGATTAGTCCGTTTATTTATTTGTTATGCTATTCAATTTATTCTCAAAGAAAACAGCGCCGGCCGCATCATCTGCGATCAGGGATTATGCGGATCTCAAAGTAGACCTGCATTCGCACTTGATCCCGGGTATTGATGATGGCTCGCAAAGTCTCGAAGAATCCATCGCGCTGATCCTCGAATTGAAAAAGCTGGGCTATCAGAAGCTGATCACCACGCCTCATATCATGTCCGATTATTACCGCAATACACCGGAGATCATTTTATCGGGACTGGAGCTGGTGAAGAACGAATTGAAGAACCGCGGGATCGACATGAAGATGGAAGCTGCGGCAGAATATTACTTCGACGAATATTTTCTTTCCCTCTTACAGCAGAACAAGAACATCATCGCCATTAATAATGAGTACGTGCTCTTCGAGCTGTCTTACCTCAATAAGCCCCAGGGTGTCCTGGATGCCATCTTTGCCATCCAGCAATTAGGGTACAAGCCCCTGATGGCGCACCCTGAACGTTACCCGTACCTGTCGGTCGAAGAGTATACAGAGTTTAAAGAGAAGGGCTGCTTATTCCAGATGAACCTGTTATCGATCGGAGGCTTCTACGGCAAGAGTGTCAAATTACTGGCGAACCAGCTGATCGACCTGGGTATGGTCGATATGGTGGGTACCGACCTGCATCGCATGAAGCATGCCGAGCAATTATATTATACCCTCGAATCTTCGTTCCTGGAAAAATTGTTTACCGAAAAAGATCTGCTGAATCCTACCCTGCTGTAAGGGTTACTCGTACCTCAGCGCGTCTACCGGGTCGAGCCTGGAAGCCTTGCTTGCCGGGTAAAAGCCCGCGATCAGTCCGACCGCCATACACAGGGCGATCCCCGCGGTGATCCATCCCCAGGGAATAATAAATCCACCTCCGATAACCAGCGACATCAGGTTTCCCATCAGGATACCCAATACGATCCCGCCGATCCCCCCTAACTGGCAGATCACGATCGCTTCGATCAGGAACTGGCTGCGTATGATCTTGGGTGTGGCACCCAGGGCTTTCCTGATCCCGATCTCCCGGGTCCGTTCCGTTACCGAGACCAGCATGATATTCATGAGCCCGATGGATGCCCCTACCAGGGTGATGATCCCGATAATCGTGGCTGCTATGGTAATGAAGCTCAGGTTCTGGATGAGCGAAGCGGCAATGCTGTCGCTCTGCGTGATCTCGAAATTGTTTTCCTGGGAGGTATTCAGCTTGCGTACGTTCCGGAAGATGCCCTTCGCTTCAGCAATGGCGTTCTCCATGAACATCGGGTCGTTCACCAGTACGGTAATGGTATACGAAGGGTTGGCATTGGTCGAGATCTGTTTGCCTTTGGCGATGGGGATAATGCAAACCTTGTCGCCGCCAAAGCCCATGCTCGAGCCCTTTTCCCCGATGATCTTGAACTTGTCGCTGCCAATGGTGATCAGCTCTCCTTCCGGGTTCCGGTCTTTAAAGAGCTTGTTCTTGATCTCATGGCCGATCAGTACGACCGAGGCGCCGAACTCCTGCTCGGATAACGAAAAGTTCCGCCCGCTGGCCAGCTTATAGCCCGATGTAACGAGGTACTGGTCGTCGGTGCCGATCACCGAAATGTTCGGGTTCGTTTTTTCGGACTTGTATTTTACGGTAGCCGCGAAGCTGGAAAATGCGGAGATGGAAACAGAGGATGGGAATGAGAACACACGCTTAAAATCCATGGCCTGCTTATAGGAGATGTTCTCGTAATTCTTAGGCCTGGTGCCGCTGTTACCGATCCGGATTCCCGATCCCCCGCGGTTGCGGATGCTGAAAGAGTTGGCGCCCATGCTGGCGAAGTTTTCCGTAATCGATTTCTTCATACCCTCGATAGAGGTACGGATGCCCACAAGGGCCATGATCCCGATCGCGATAATGAGTGAGGTCAGAACCGTGCGCAGCATGTTCCCTTTAATCGAATTAAGGGCAACCTTAATGTTTTCTTTCAGATTCATCGTGGCTAAAAATACAAATCATTGACCCTCTTTCCTGCAATTATCTGATTTGTTACATCCTCCCTTTTTTTGAATTTACTTCCGTTCATCGGAATTTCTTTTTATAATTGTCCCTTTATTTAAACTAAGTCTAAATAAGTGCGAAATATTTATTTAATGGCCTTTATATCAGTGTTTTTGCTGAATTCGGCCAGTGCCCAGGTACTTACCCGGGAAGACTCCCTCAGTTCCGGGCTGATCGAAAAGAATGCATCCACCGTAATCTCGGGCTATGGAGAAGCCAAGGTGGAATACGACCTCAAGCTCAAAACGGGAACCGCCAATTTAACCCGTAATGTCTTATTCCTCGGACATAAATTCAACAGCAAGATCTCCCTGTTCTCGGAGATGGAGATAGAAGGCGCCAAGCTTATCGGCGGAGAGCCGGGCGGGGAGCTGGCCATGGAGCAATTGTTCCTCCGTTTCAACATCAACAAAGATCATTACCTCGTAGCGGGTCTTTTTATCCCAAGGATCGGCGTCATCAACGAAAATCACCTTCCTACTACCTTTAACGGCAACGACCGTCCTTTCGTGGAAACCTTTATCCTGCCTTCCACCTGGAGAGAGCTGGGAGTAGGGTTATATGGAAACATTAAAAACATTCGCGGACTGAATTATTCAGTCGCCCTGCTGAACGGTCTGAACTCAGCCGGCTTTGCCAATGGCTCCGGGATTCGTGAAGGACGTTTTGAAGGACGTTCTGCCACGGCTTCCAACATTGCGCTTACCGGCGCCCTTTTATATTATACGGGTGACTTCCGCATCCAGGCTTCGGGTTATTACGGAGGAAGCGCGGGTCTGACCAAGCGTGTGGCCGACAGCCTTTTACTGGATTACGGAGCTTTCGGTACCCCGGTAGCCATTGGAGAGATGAACCTGCAATACCAGCATAACGGCTTTTCCTTTAAAACCCTGGGAGCGATGGTATACATAAAGGATGCGGATAAGATCAACCGGGCTTATGCGAACAATACACCCGAGCAGATGCTGGGTGCATATGCAGAGCTTGGCTATAATGTGATCAAGGCTTTTCGTAAGAATTCGGAAAAGAACCTGACGGCTTTCTTTCGCTATGAGTACCTCGACATGAACAGCCGCATTCCTGCGAACGGGATCAATAATGATATGCTGCGCAGGCAATATGCCGTAGCCGGGCTTTCATACATCCCGGCGAACGGAGTGATCGTGAAAGCGGATTATGTATTAAGAATGACGGGCGAACCGAACCCGGCCCTGATCATCAACCCATACCCGTTACAGCAACCATATTATACCGACAACGGGTTTGTGAACCTGGGTATCGGTTATAGTTTCTAAGCAGATGAAGAGAAGAGATTTTATTAAGGAAGCATGTGGCTATTGCGCGATGGCAGCCGGACTCGGGGTTGTGCTGAACGGTCTTTCTTCCTGCGCTTCCATGCCGGTGTACAAAGCCGTCGACGAGCAGGGCGCCTTAATGATTCCTGTATCTTCCTTTGCCGCTGCGAACACCCTGGTTGTGCGTAACGCAAAGCTGGAATACGACATCCTGCTGGTAAAGAAAAATGAGCAGGAGTTCCATGCTTTATATATGATGTGCACACACCAGGATAACCCGCTGACGGCGACCAGCACAGGCCTGTTCTGCGCATCGCACGGAAGCAGCTTTGACCTGGAAGGCAGGGTGACCAAGGCTCCTGCGAACAAGCCTTTAAGAACCTTCCCAGCCCAGCGTATCAACGACTTTATAAAAATTAATATTCAATCATAAATTTCAAAATCAATTAACTTACAATGAAACATTTAAACTATATCTCTTCCGTGCTGCTGCTTGCAGGAGCGCTGGCTGTTACAGGCTGTAAAAAAGACGCGGACAAAGAAGCGACGCCTTCGGTAGCGACCAATGCCGATATCCTGAACGCCTTTTCGGCTAACATTTCACAGGCTGTTTATAATGACCTGGCTGCAAAAACCGCGGAGCTGAACGCGAACATCATCCTCTTGGCTCAGAACCCTACCGACGCGCAGCTGACCGTATGCCGCGACCTTTGGAAAACAAGCCGCCTGGCCTGGGAGCAGTCGGAAGCATTCCTGTTCGGACCTGTTGCCACTGAAGATATCGACCCGCGGATCGACACATGGCCGGTAAACTTTACTTCGCTTGATTCAGTGA
>CALNCF010000095.1 GCA_937875035.1 uncultured Sphingobacteriaceae bacterium
AGGACTAAATAATTTCGATTTCCTTGCTACAGATTTTTTCAGGGAAGGATTTGGATGTGAACTGGAAATTAAAGACATTTGACCGCGACGGGGAATTAGCTCAGCTGGCTAGAGCGCTTGCATGGCATGCAAGAGGTCGTCGGTTCGACTCCGATATTCTCCACATATCAAAGCCCTGCATATTCCTGCAGGGCTTTCCTTTTTGAAAATGCCTGGCCTTGCTTGATCTTCATATAAAGCCATATTTTTGTATCCTTATGCATCAAGACCCGGAACAGCTTTTCACTTATATCCGCAGCATCAGCGAGCTTTCTGAAGAGAGCGTGGAGGCGCTTGGCGGTGTAATAAGCCCGGTGGAATTCCGCAAGGGCGATTACCTGCTGAAAGAGGGAGAGATTTGCGCTGCGATCTTCTTTATTACAAAGGGCTATTGCAGGAGTGTGCAGTACAGCGACGGATCGGAGATCAATATGGACTTTTATTTTGAAAACGATTTTGCCAGCAATATCAGGAGTCTCAGCCAGCGCACGGCATCAGGCTACGCGATCCAGGCCTGCGAAGCATTAAGGGCAATCCGCATCGATCGTGACAAATTATTGGAGGCCTATAAACGATCACCGCAGATAGAAGCCTTCGGAAGAAAGCTGTTAGAGATGATGATGGCCCGGCAGGAAGAACATGCCGGGCTCTTCAAATTACTCGACGCCGCAGAGCGATACCGGTGGCTGCAACAGCATCAGCCGGAAATGATCCGGCGCGAACCCTTAACCCAGCTCGCCTCCTACCTGGGTGTAAGCAGGGAAACGCTCAGCCGCATCCGCGCTAAAAAATGAGCCCGCCATTTTGTGATCTTTATCACAGGTACAAACAACAGATTAACCCCAGCTTTGCATATCAATACATAATGATATGCAAAACAACATGCTTAATCCTGTGCCTATGTTCATCGAAGAGATCTGGAACAGGCAACATTTCGAAAAGCTCGGCCAGTTTTTACATCCCGACTTTAAGGATCATTCCCTACCACCCTCATTCCCGGCTAATGAGCAGGGCTCCCAAGCCTGGATCAATGCCACAGGGCTTTCGTTCGAGCATCGCACGTTCATCGAAGAGCAGGTAACCGAGGGCGATAAGACCATGCTGAAGATCCGGATGGAGCTGAAGCATACCGGCGACTGGCGCAGCATACCTCCTACGGGCATCTCGGTGCAGGCAGCAGGGTATCGCTTCTTCCGGCTGAAGGACGGAAAGATCGCGGAGCACTGGGCGCTGATCGACGGGCAGGCTATTGAGAACGCCCTGCGGGATACCTCGCACGGATGCAGGCTCGCGCAGTAATGAAAAAAGGGACGGAGCATCTGCGCTTCCGTCCCTTTTCGTATGTACTGTTCCTGCTTAGCGCAGGATGAATTTCTGGGTATAGTTGATATGACCGTTCCGGTCGAGAATGGAAATGAAATACACACCCGGGCCGGTCTGGCTGCTCAGGTCGATGCTCATAAAACGGCGATCTACCGGGCTGCTGTACACCTCCTGCCCGAGCACATTGCTGATACGGATGCTGTAGCCGTCCAGCCAGGTATGCTCGTTGAAATCTACCTGGATCACATCGCGTGCAGGATTCGGGTACACCTTTACCGTATTCACGATATTACCCGGAACAGATAACTGAACATCGATCACCAGGGTGTCGGTCAGAGTTACGCGAATCGTATCGTGGGTAGTAACACGGATCGTATCGTATACCGTTACGCTTACACTGTCGACCGTCAGTACCGCAGCCGCAGAAGTATCCAGGCAGGCACCCGTCAGCAGGCAACGGTAAAATATCTTGTTGAACGCCGGGATATGCAGCGAATCGCTGGTCGTACCCGAGTACCCATTCCGATCCGAAAGGTTCTCATACACCAGGCCGTCGCTGCTGCGCTGCCATTGATAATACCCTCCAGACCGCGGAGCCTTTACTGAGAGGATCGTTTCGCGGGTTCCGTCTACCGACTGCGAAGCCGGCTGTATATCAAACCCTCCCGTACATTCTTCTGCATACAGCGCCTGGATCTCTGTAGAATCGAGCACCCGGTTATAGATCCGTAGATCGTCGATGTCTCCCTTGAAATGATAATCGGCGCTGAACCGCCTTCCGATAGTAGCCGTGGCCACGCCATTCCCGTAATATGGAGGCGCGGGTGTAACGGTCTTGGAGGCAACGAAAACACCATCCACATAGAGGGTTAAGGTATTGGCGCTCCTGGTGATCAGCAGGTGATACCACTGGCCTATTGCCGGCAACGACTTTACATCGGCCAGCAGGGGATTGATCTCCCATCCGTAATAAGAGCTGCCATGCCATCCGACTGCATTCGCGTTATTTCCCAGCATGATCATATGGTCTCCTCCAAGGCTCCCGATATCGAACACGCAATACCTGTTCTCAGCGCCGAAAGTCGGCAGCACAGCAGACCTGGCCCATACTGAATAGGTAAACGCTGTAAGCTTCAGCGTAGCTGCCGGGATCTGGATGTACGCCGTTGAGCCGTTGAAATAATAAGCCGAATTCGGCTTACCGTGCCGATCGGATGTTAATACGGCTCCGTTATTGGTGCCGTTCAATCCATGGCCGCTCAGGTCGTTGGTATTGCCCGTAAAGGGATAATGCGCCATCAGGCCGTTCACCGGCGCCTGTGCTATTGCCATGCAGGTAAGGGTCATGCAGAGCAATGTCCATATGCTTTTTCTGATCATGAAAAATTAAATTTGGGTGAATGAGGTTTTTCGTAAGATATTAAAAATCTTATTTTATACAAAGCATAGCTGCCATACTTATTGTGAAACACCGAAGAGGTAGCCTACAACCGCGGTCATCACCATAGCCACCGTCCCCCAGAAACAGATACGCAGCACCGCCCTGATCATGCCCGAACCTCCGGCCCTTGCCGCAACAATTGCGCATATGGCAAGGAACACGATCGCAAAAACATACTGGTAAACGACCATAAATTTAAGCGGCGCCAGGATAGCAACCAGCATGGGAAGCAATCCTCCTGCAATAAAGGATGCCGCAGAGGCGAAGGCCGCCTGCAGAGGCTTAGCCTGGGTGATCTCGTTGATGCCCAGCTCATCACGCGCATGCGCGGCAAGCGCATCGTGTTCCGTTAGCTGCACTGCAACCTTCATCGCCAGCTCCTTATCAAGACCCCGGAGTTCATACAGCCTGGCCAGCTCTTTCAGCTCTTCTTCTGCCATCGTATCCAGCTCATTTTTTTCTCTTTCGAGGTCGGCGGTTTCGATATCCGATTGAGAGCTGACCGATACATACTCTCCTGCCGCCATGGATAAAGCGCCGGCCACCAGTCCGGCCAGTGCCGCAAGAATAATGG
>CALNCF010000096.1 GCA_937875035.1 uncultured Sphingobacteriaceae bacterium
CCCGGCACTACCCACGCCAGCTTTGATTTTACCGGTGGTGGTGTTGAGTTTAAAATGACGGAAACGACTCCTTTGCTGGTCGAAGCGGTTACCCGGACCTTTTACGGGGATTACTCCCTGCGGAAAGTAAAAACCGATTCCCTGCTGGAGATCGAAATGAATATGAGCAAGCGCAAGGTGAATATCCGCGACCTGGATTATGCCGATAAGGTAACCGTGAAGCTCAACCCCGGGCTGATCTGGGATATTGATGTGAACACCGGAGCCTGCAATTCGGATATCGACCTTTCGGCATTTATGCTGCGCAAGCTGGAAGTATCTACCGGCGCGGCAGCGCTCGATATTAAGCTGGGCGACCGGTCCAAGCGTACCGATGTCGACATAGAAACAGGCGCGTCAAAAGTCACAGTAAGGGTACCCGCTACTGCAAGCTGTCTGTTGAACATGGAAACAGTGCTATCCTCTAAAACGATCAGGGGCTTTGTGAAAAAAGACGGTAACCGATACGAGTCGGAAAACTATAACCCTTCAGCCAACCAGATCGTTATTACGATCGATGCAGGTGTTTCCGATATCAATATCGAACGGTATTAAGCGATATTGCAATCTTCATAAAAAAAAGTATATTTTTATCATTATTAATTCACTCAAAAACCTAAACCTTTTTTTAAACCATTATGAAAAAAACCTTATTACTTTCAATCCTCTCTGTAGCCGTATTGTTAAGCTCATGCAGCGTATACGATGACGCTGTATTCCAGGCTAAGTATCTTAAAAATGATAAAAAAGGAAAAGAGCTGATCCGCGACCAGAAAGAGCAAATGGCAAAGGCTGATTATGTGCAGGCAAACGAAAATACGCTGGTAACGGCTTCTGCCGGCGCCGCTGAGATCCTGCCGGTACAATCTTCGCTTACGTATTCTGCTCCTGCTGCCGCGAAAACTGAAGTAGCTTCCAATGCCACCGTGGAAAAAACAGTGAAAGCGGAAAAAGCACAGGTAAAAGCTGAAAAGAAAGAGATCAAGCAAGCTGTAAAAGAAGCTAAGAAAGCAGCGAAAGGCGGAAAGAGCCAATTAGTTGCGTTATTGCTGGTGATATTTGTAGGTGGCTTGGGTATTCACCGTTTCTACCTGGGATACACTACGATCGGTATCATCCAACTGCTGACCTTAGGTGGTTGTGGTATATGGGCTCTGATCGACCTGATCCGTATTGTGATCGGTGACCTTGGTCCGAAAGACGGAGATTACACCGATACCATTTAAATCAAACATTATTCATGAATAAGAAAAAGCTTATTCATCAGTTAAAGATCGGCGGGCTGCTGGTAATACCACTCATACTGGTGCTACTGCCCGCCGGTTTTTTTGATGAAGGCCAGTCGGTATGCCTGAGCGTGCTCTTGCTGGATATGGAGTGCTATGGATGCGGCATGACACGTGCAGTCATGCATCTGCTGCATTTCGATTTCCAGGCAGCCTGGTCCTTTAACAAACTATCCTTTATCGTGTTCCCTTTACTCGTGTTTCTTTGGGGACAGCTCCTCTCGAAAGAATACCGCGCTATCCGCCGTATCCGGTCTTTACCGGAATCTGAATAGCCTTCCAATCCCCTGCTTCTGAGGGCTGCCCTGCCTGTAATTCCTGTTGTGGGTACTATTTTCAGATTGAAAAACCCGAAGCCCCGGAATTTGTTAATTTTGAGGCAGAAATAGCGCATCATGAATCATCAAGAACCCCTTTCATCCATTATCTTAGAAGGTGTGTATTGCAATACGCTGACGGATTATTCCCGTTTCAAGACCCGGGAAGTGCGGATCGGTAACTTGCCTGTAGGCGGCGATAACCCGATCCGGATTCAGTCGATGACCACCACCGATACCATGGATACCCTGGGTACCGTTGCGCAAACCATCCGTATGGTAGAGGCGGGCTGTGAATATGTGCGGATCACGGCGCCGAGCGTGAACGAAGCGAATAATCTGGGCGAGATCAAGAAGGAGCTGAAGCGAAGAGGCTATGATGTCCCACTGATCGCGGATATTCATTTTACGCCGAACGCTGCCGAAGCCGCCGCCAGGCTGGTAGAGAAGGTGCGGGTGAACCCGGGCAACTACGCCGATAAAAAGAAATTTCAACAGATCGAATATACGCAGGCCGAATACCAGGCTGAGCTCGACCGGATCCGTGCGCGCTTTACGCCGCTGGTGAAGATCTGCAAGGAGTATGGCACCGCCATGCGCATCGGTACGAATCATGGCTCGCTCTCCGACCGGATCCTGAGCTGGTATGGCGATACTCCTTTGGGTATGGTCGAGTCGGCGATGGAATTTATGCGGATCTGCGAGGACTTGAATTATTACGACCTGGTGATCTCGATGAAAGCGAGCAATACCCAGGTAATGGTGCAGGCTTACCGCTTGCTGGTAGAAACCATGTCGAAAGAAGGCATGAATTACCCGCTGCACTTAGGGGTGACCGAAGCAGGAGATGGTGAAGATGGCCGGATCAAATCGGCAGTGGGTATCGGAACGCTCCTGGAAGATGGACTGGGTGATACCATCCGGGTGTCTTTAACCGAAGAGCCCGAATATGAAGCCCCGGTTGCCATAGCCCTGGCCAATCGTTACCGCGAACGTGAGCAGCAGTTGCAGGGTAGCAAGCCCGTGTATGTTTCGGGTACGAAGCCGGACGATTTTGATCCCTGCTGGTACAGCCGTCGCCTTACCCGCGAAACGGCTAATATCGGTGGACACCAGGTGCCCCGGGTGATCGCTGATTTCAGCGGCACCGAACTGAACGACCCGATGCAGCTCAGCGAGATAGGTTATACCTATTCTCCCTTGCTCGATAAATACAACCTCAGCGAGATGACGGCAGACCTGGTTTACCTGGGCAGCCCGCAGCCCGCCTTCTCATTCCCGGGTAACCTGAAAAAATTATGGGATTACCAGGCCTGGCTTTCTGCGGAAGATAAAAGCAATTCGGTGCCCTTGTTCAGCGTTGCCGAATATAGCGCCGCTGCTGAAAGATCCCCGGTAATGAATATGGTGATGGGCGATGCGCAAGCGCTTTCCGCATTAAGCGATGAGCAATTGCGTGATCCCGCTCTCGTACTCATCCTTGATACGCATGCCTTGCATGGCATGGCAGAGCAGCGCTCGTTTTTCTTCAGTTTGATGAACCGCGGAATGAATGTCCCGGTGATCATCCGCAGGGATTATGAAGGCCTGAGCGTAGACGAATTACAATTGTATGCAGCGACCGATCTCGGCGCGTTGCTGGTGGATGGCCTGGGTGATGGCATCTGGCTCCGTGTAAAGGATGCAGACAGCAAACGTCTCCTCAATTCCTTGTCATTCGGGATCCTGCAGGCTACACGTACACGCATTTCCAAGACAGAATATATTTCCTGCCCTTCCTGCGGAAGAACCCTGTTCGACTTGCAGGAAACCACGCAGATGATCCGGAGCCGTACCGATCACTTAAAGGGTATCAAGATCGGGATCATGGGCTGTATCGTGAATGGTCCGGGCGAAATGGCCGATGCCGATTACGGGTATGTAGGCACCGGGCCGGGAAAGATCACCCTGTACCGCGGCAAAGAAGTGGTCCGCAAAAATGTGAACACCGAGAAGGCGGTCGACCAGCTGATCGAGCTCATCCGCGAGGATGGCTTATGGATCGAGAAGGAAGCCTGATTTTTATAGCTCTATCAATTCACCGAATCATTTATGATGACACATACGATCAAAAATATTGCAGTGTTTACTTCCGGCGGAGATTCACCGGGCATGAACGCGGCCATCCGCGCGGTGGTGCGCTCCTGCATTTATCATGGTATCGGTGTATTTGGTATTAAAAGAGGGTTTGAAGGGATGATCGATGGAGATATAATCGAGATGCGCTCGGACTCTGTAAGTAATATCATCCAGCGGGGCGGTACCATGCTGAAGTCCGCACGCAGCGAACGTTTCCGCACCGAAGAAGGCCGCGCGCAGGCATACCGGAATTTACAGGATAAGGGTATCGATGGGCTGATTGCCATCGGAGGCGACGGAACCTTTTCGGGCGCCCTGCAATTCAGCAAAGAGTTTGATATCCCGGTGGTGGGTATTCCCGGAACGATCGACAATGACCTGTTCGGTACGGATTATACCCTGGGTTACGATACGGCGATCAATACGGCGCTCGATGCGATCGACCGTATCCGCGATACCGCCGATTCGCACGACCGTTTATTCTTTATCGAAGTGATGGGACGCGATGCGGGCTTTATTGCCCTGGAAACAGGTATTGCAGGCGGCGCCGAAGCGATCCTCGTGCCGGAAACCAAAACCAATATCGACCAGCTGATGGCTACACTCAAGCGGGGCTGGAAACGAAATAAATCTTCCATGATCGTGGTGGTGGCCGAGGGTGATGAAGAGGGTGGAGCCTTTGAGGTGGCACGTAAGGTCAAGAACCGTTTCGATCATTTTGATATCCGTGTAAGTGTGCTCGGACATATCCAGCGGGGAGGCAAGCCGAGCTGTATGGACCGTGTGCTGGGCAGCCGCCTCGGTGTGGCTTCGGTAGAAGCCTTGCTCGCGGGAAAGAGAAATGTGATGACGGGGATCATCAACAACCAGGTTCATTTTACCGCTTTCGATAAGGCGGTGAAGCATCACATGGATATCGATCCGGCGATGCTGAAGCTGGTGGAGATCCTGTCGAACTGAACAGGCTTCATCTATACCTTATAGCGCCCGGAACTCCCTTATCCCGGGCTTTTTTATGCGATCTATTTATAACTTTTCTAAATTAACCTGCTGACAAAGGAATGACAAACCCTAAGGCGATTAATCCCGTAATTTGAATACATCAATCAAAAGAAACGGGTCTTGAAAGATTTAAAGGTTATAGCGTTTACACACAAGGAATTAAGCCTTCAGAACGTAGGCCGTTTCGTGTTCGATCAAAGCCTTGTTCCCCAGAAATTAACCCGGCTCCGTTCGGAGCTGCCGGTCTCCGAGATCTTTTACCTGGCGACCTGTAACCGCGTGGAATTCGTGTTCACTTCTGCCGAAGAGCTCAGTCCCGGTTTTATCTCCGAATTTATTCATACGATCGACCCTGGTTTTTCTGCGGATGAAACAGCGGCCTTTGCCGGCGCTTGCATAGCCCTTTCGGGAGAAGAAGCCATGACACACCTGCTGCGTGTATCCTGCTCGCTGGAGTCGATGGTGGTGGGTGAAAAAGAGATCCTGGCGCAGCTGCGCCAGTCGTATGAGCAATGCAAGGACTGGGGCTTTACCGGTGATTTTCTGAGACTGATCATGAACCGGGTGGTAAAGACCGCCAAGGAAGTATATACCGATACCGGTATTTCCAGGAACCCGGTTTCGGTGGTGTCTATCGCGTACCGCAAATTAAGAAGCTTGGATATCGATGCGAACGCGCGCTTCATCCTGATCGGCGCCGGGGAAACGAACCAGCTCATCGCAAAATATCTTCAAAAGCATAAGCTTAATAATTTCACGGTGTTTAACCGTACGCTTGCCAAAGCGGAAGCGCTCGCTGCCGAGCTGAACGGAGAAGCCTACGCGCTCACGGAGCTTGGCAATTACCGTAAAGGCTTTGATGTGATCATCACCTGTACAGGCGCTACGGAACCTGTGATCACACCGGAATTATACCGTTCCTTATTGAACGGGGAAGAAGATCATAAGGTGATCATCGACCTGGCCATTCCGAACGATACGCACCCTGGTGTGTTATCGGAGGCGGTTACTTTTGTGAACATCGAGGCCTTGCAGGAAACGGCCCGTAAAAATATGGAAGAACGTTTCGGAGAGCTTCGGCTGGCCGAACAGATCATCAGCGACAACATGACGGAGTTCCGTCCGCTGCTGAAACAACGCGCCATTGAGCGCGCCATGCAGGAAGTGCCCCGCAAGATCAAGGAGATCCGCCAGACAGCCCTTGACTCGGTGTTTGCCGACGAGATGAATTTACTCGATGCTGGCTCGAAAGAAGTGCTCGATAAAATACTGAACTACATGGAGAAGAAATATATCAGCATTCCCATGGTCATGGCGAAAGAAATACTCATCAAATAAACTCATACCCAAGGAGTGTGAAGGAAGGTTTTATCAAGAGATGTCCAATTCAGAATCCCGGAAAATTGTAATAGGTTCAAGAGGAAGCGATCTGGCCTTATGGCAGGCGAATCATGTGAAAGCGCAGCTCGAAGCCATTGGCGCGGAAGTGCAGATCAAGGTGATCAAGACCCAGGGCGACCAGGTTCAGCACCTCAGCCTTGACAAACTGGAGGGCAAGGGCTTTTTTACGAAAGAGCTTGAAGAAGAGCTCCTGTCCGGAACGATCGACCTCGCTGTGCATTCGCACAAGGACCTGCCGACCGTTTCTCCGGAAGGGCTTGTGATTGCGGCGGTTTCCGGGCGGGAAGACCCATCCGAGCTGATCCTCGTGCGGAAAGAATGTGTGGATATCACCCGTAAGTTTGCGTTCCGTGAGGGTGCCGTGGTCGGTTCATCTTCCGCGCGCAGGAAATCGCAGCTCTTATCCTTTCGTCCGGATGCGGTGATCAGGGATATTCGTGGCAACGTGCCTACACGTGTGCAGAAATTAAGGGAAGGACAATACGATGCCATCCTCCTGGCTTATGCCGGTGTGGAGCGCTTGCAGTTAGACCTTTCCGATTTGTATGTGCTGAAGGTTTCTCCACTGGAGATCGTACCTGCTCCCGCGCAGGGTGTGCTTGCCCTGCAGATCCGGGAAACGGATCATGGACTGGCAGCGTTCCTGCAACAGATCCACTCGCAGGAAGTGCAGGAAGAAATTGCCGTGGAACGGAAAATACTGAACCTGTTCGACGGGGGATGCCACCTGCCCTTAGGAGCTTATTGCAGGAAAGAGGAAGGTGTATTTAAAGTATGGACTGCCAAGGCGGATACCTGGGACAGCATCCCGAAACGCTTGTATACACAGGCCTCCGGCGCCGACGGGCTGGCCGCGGATATAGTGGCGAAGCTTGGTGAGAATGCGCTTCAGAATAAAACGATCTTTATTACCCGCGATGTAAACGCGCAGGGTTTCTTATATAAAACAGCGGTGGCTTATGGCGCCCGCCTGGAAGGCAAATCGCTGATCGATGTGAAGAGGACTACTAACGAAGGTCGCAATGACCTCGGTCAGTACGATTGGGTTTGGTTCAACAGCCGAAGCGCAGTGCGTTTCTTCTTTGAGCTGCAGCATGAGATCCCGGTATCGATACGGTTTGCCGTATATGGCCGGGGTACGGAAGCTGCGCTGAATGCGCAGGGATATACGGCGGACTTCAGCGGTGAATCTTCTGATCCTGCCCGTGTTTCTGCTGCTTTTGCAGCGTTGGCCAAAGACACGAAAGTGCTCGTTCCGCAGGCCCGCGAATCATTAAGAAGCATAGAGAAGAATACACCGGGTGCGGTAACATTCACCGACTGGGTTATTTATGAGACCAGTCCTGTGCAGGTAAGCATCCCGGAGGCCGACATCCTGGTGTTCACCAGCCCATCCAATGCAGAATCATTCGCAGCCGCGGGCCATACCATTGGCACACAAAAGATCGTAGCCATCGGGACATCAACAGCCGCTGCCTTACAGGCGCTGGGCTACACCGGTATTTCGGTAGCCAATACACCCGATGAGACCGGCCTTGCCGAATGTCTTTTCGCCTTATAAAATCAGATCATCCGTTTCACCCATAATTATTTTCAAAGCTATGTTACACCGCCCGCGCCGCTTAAGAGTAAACCCGATCATCAGGGAACTGGTTGCCGAAACCCGTTTGTCGAAAGAGATGTTTATTTACCCGTATTTTGTTGTACCTGGGAAGAATGTGGTGCACGCCATCGACGCGATGCCGGGTATTCATCATTATTCGGTCGACATGCTGGTAGAGGATGCAGGCAAGGGCCTGGAGCTGGGAGAGAATAAGATCCTGCTCTTTGGAGTAGGCGAGCAGAAGACCGATGATGCCAGCTCCGCGTATTCCGATCAGTCGGTAGTGGCAGAAGCGGTAAAGGCATTGAAGCAAGCTTACGGCGACCGCCTGTATGTGATCACCGATGTATGTACCTGCGCGTATACCACGCATGGACACTGTGGTATTCTTCATCATGATTATGTACAGAATGACCCGACCATCGAAGTGCTGGCAGAGATGGCATTGGCGCACGCGAAAGCAGGAGCCGATATGGTAGCGCCTTCCGATATGATGGACGGACGGATCAAGGTGATGCGGGAAAAGCTCGACGATCATG
>CALNCF010000097.1 GCA_937875035.1 uncultured Sphingobacteriaceae bacterium
CACCAAACCCTTCAGATCCATAAAACCATTAAGGTCCTGGTAAAGGTAGGGAGCATTACCCTGCGTAGCGAAGTTGAACAGCCCGTTACCGATGCCTATGGATGCCTGTGTTCTCATCTGGAGACCGAGCGACCATTCCGCATCGCGTTTACGGCCAACCCTTACCTTGAGCATGAACAGGTTGAGATTCAAATTGGTACCGATCACATTGTTCGCTCCGGTTGTATTCGGCAGCGGGAAATTGGTAAGCTTCTCGCTGGCCATGGTACCCCATGATTTGCATGAATCGAGCACCTTATGATGCGGGTTCGCGATTCCATCGTACAGGGTACGTGAGTAATAAAGAGAATATTTCTGAGCCGAAGCCGATCCTGCCATACATAGAAGGATCGCGGCGATGATGTAGGAGTAAATTTTTTTCATAATCTTTCGCTTGAATACCGGTTCTATATATTATTCTTTTTCTTTTAGAGGATCTGCAAATACTTTCAGACGGGCATCTACTTTAAAGCTCATCTTGTAATCAGAGTATATGCGGTTGATCGTGGTACTCAGCGGGTCGGTATCGACCACTGCGACGATTTCCAGTGATTTTGCATTTTTCAGCTTGTTGATAAGATCCTGGGAAATGCCCACAGAGAAGCTGGATGAAGCAAGCTGGTTCTGGTCTACCCTGCCGGTGATCGGATCTACCGCAGCGCCCTGGATGGTGCTGAATGGGAGAAGCTGCGCGATCGAATCGTTCAGGCCGTTCACAGCAGTGATCTTGAATTTAAGGGTGTATGGAAAACCGTTCTTCATATGGAATGTGAAGGTTCCCGTATCGATCACGGCTATCGAGGTATCGATCTTGTCGGAAAGCTCGGAAAGGAATTCGAACGGCTTCACATCACGGAAGGTAAGCGCATTGAATTTCACGGCGAATGGGATCTCTGCTTCCACATACAGCTTCAGCTCGCTGTCTTTGTACATGAAATAGTCGAGTGAGTTCGGGTCTACATTATCGCCGATCCCTACGGATACTTTTAACGAGGAAGGGAAGTTCGAGATGAACGGACCCAGGCCGTCGTTATCGTCGAGCGTATCGAGCGTGATCCTCGGCTGCACTCCGTTCGGGTAGTTGTCGGTTGCAGGCTGCAGGGTGATCACCGGAGGTGATAAGGAAGCAATGTTGCCATTGAACCCGTTCACGGTCTGCAGGTCAAGGTCGAGGTTGTACGGAATACCCATGGTATTGTCAAATCCAAGGCGGATCTCTGCGTCCTGTATATTGAAACTTCCTGACTGGATCTTCTGGTAGAAGTTCGGAAGCTCTATTTCTGTGGATGTCGGAGGCACCGCCAGGGAGAAGAATCTTCCCTTGCTGCGCTCGAGGTCTACCCCGTTCATGCTCAGGTCGAGCTGTACGGAACCGCCGTTCTGCGGGCCTACATCTCCGTCGGATTCGATCACAACGCCCATAAGGCTGACACTGTCTCCGTTCAGACCACGAAGGTCGAGCGTATATCCTGCCATATCTCCCACACGGGTCACTTCCTGACCGGCAAGCACATCAAAAGGGCCTGTACTGAACTCTACGCCGTTGCGGGTAGCTCCCGGCACACGCATGACCAGGCCGGTAAGGTCGATGCCTGTGGTATTCTTCACTTTTAAGCCGATAATACCTGCGTTCACATTGGTTTCGGTCAGCTTGCTGAGCAACACAAACGGAAATACATCGAATTGAGCATTCTGCGTTGGCAGTGTCACATCTCCCCCGCCTGCGGCTGTTACATTCAGCAGGGTCGGGAATGAAAAGTTGGTCATTTTAACCAATTGCTTACCCAGCTTCAGGTCTTCCGACTCGAGGGTATCGCGGGTGATCACTCTCAGGTAGCCCTGGTTGGGATCTGTGCTGATCAGGCTGGAATCTTTGGTCAGGTTATTTATGGTCAGATCGCCATAAACAAGAGGGAGCGCATACTCGGGACTAAGCTTGGGCTTCAAAAACTCCTCATCGGTTTTACAACCGCTAAAGACAGTAACTCCTGCCGCCAGACAAATGAGCAGAAATTTCCCCGTAGAGATTTTCAGATGCATAAAGAGAGAATAAATAACGTTTAAATTGGTTTAGTTATCAAACAAAAATATACTTTTCATCGCATACCCAAAACTATTTCATATTTAATAGTTCAGGTCGTAAAGATATACATACCGGTCCTGGCTCCCTGTAACTAACATCTTTTTACCACTATTCCTGAGGTCGGTGATGCGGAAAGGTGTGCTTCCGTTCATTGGAAAGCCTTTTTTCAGGGTTCCGTCCTCATTAAAAAGAAACACCTGATTGGTGGCCAGGGAGCTCACTCCTATCATCATTTTGGTGCCTGAGGAATCGGGAAAGAGCTGCGGAGCAGACTGGATATCGGCCTTGAACTCGTAATTAAAGGCGATCGTCGAGTCGTCGCGGTACACGATCAGCTGGTTCTTATCCAGGTAGATGTACTCCCTGACGCTGTCGCCGGTAACGTTGGCATAGTTGAAATAGTGATCGGGCGACCAGTTGCCGACATGCTTGTAGAGCCTGCGGCCATCGAGGAACACGCTTTTGATCTTGCCATCGGCATCGGTATTGATAAAGCGGTTCTTCGCGAACTGCTCGTTTCCGTCGAACACAAAAGGGTTATGATACGAGGTCTTCGCCGTGTCGATGAAACGGGAGATCACATCGCCCCGGCGGTTGAAGAAATAGAAATCTCCGGTGATGGTATTGGCAAAAAGAAAATCCTTGCCCTGCACCGATACGTGCTGCATAGGGTGCTGCAGGATGCCTACATTCGGCTTAGGGTTCCATCCGTCGAGCGGTCTTCCGCTGATGTCGTAGCCGGAAATGGAACGGTTCTCACCGGAAACAAAAACCCTGTAATTCTTATTGTGATCGTAATCGAAGAGTGCCAGTCCGCAGGTGGCTTTACTGCCAAAACGGATCGGGTAATTGGGCATCATCCGGCCGTTACGGTCGATCAGGTAGAGCTGCTGTTCGGTGTTGAAGAGGAACTGGTATTTGTCGTTCCGGTAATAATCCACCTGGCTGATCTCCGACAGGATCTTCGAGCTGACCGGGATCTTCCAGATCACCTTGCCGGCCGCGGAGATGAGGTAGAGGTTATTCTCATCGTCCTGGATGATGATCTCCCGTTCGCCGGTATCATGGTTGGTAACAATATACGGAGCAGAGGAAAGCGGCGCGTCCAGCTCGGTCTTCCATACCAGGCCGGAGCCCT
>CALNCF010000098.1 GCA_937875035.1 uncultured Sphingobacteriaceae bacterium
CGTGATGGAGCCATCATCCAGACCCTCGATCAGGTCCAGCTTGTACTCATCGCCTTTTTCGGTAAAGTATTTCAGTGCGTCGGCTTTCGACACTTCGCTGCGTACGTATTCCGATTTGGTCTTCGCCAGTTCCATCATCTTATCCTCTACCTTTTTAAAGTCGTCGGAAGAGAAGCTGCGGTCGCCGAAATCCACATCATAATAGAAACCGGTTTCGATCGCGGGACCGATACCGAATTTGGTACCCGGGTACAGGGCTTCCAGGGCCTCCGCCAGCAAATGCGCCGAGGAGTGCCAGAAGGTAGATTTACCCTGGTCGTCGTTCCAGGTCAGCAGGCGTACATGCGCATCCGTTTCCAGCGCGCGCGTGGCATCCCACACTTCGCCGTTCACTTCTGCTGCCAATACGTTCCTGGCTAAGCCTTCACTAATGCTCATAGCCACTTGCAGGGATGTTGTCCCTTTCTCAAATTCCCTGACCGAGCCGTCAGGTAGCGTTACTTTTATCATGTTATATCCGGAAAAATAATTTATTTCTGTATTGATTTCAGGGTACCCTTTACCCGTTCGATACCCATCAGCGCCAGTTGGTAATCCGGGCGCAAACTTAAGGAATATTCGAAATCGGCCAGCGCGGCTTCATCCTTTCCTTTTGCCTCTTCGCATAATCCCCGCATGTAGTAGGCTTCTGCATAGCGGTTGTTGTATTTAATGGCACGGTCGAAGTTCTTATAGGCTTCATCGATCACACGCAGGGCGTAATGCACAATGCCCAGGTTGTAATGCGCGCTGGCGTACGAAGGATCGATCTCCAGGATCGCCGTGTAATCCTTTATCGCCTTATCATATTCATTGGTCAGCTGGTAAAAATACCCTCTGCCGTACCAGGCTTCGATGCTCTTAGGCTGCAGGCGGATGGCCGACGAAAAGTATTCGGCAGCGGCAGGCTTACGTTCCTCTAAAGCGAGGAGACCCAATTGCATATAAGCCTTGTAATTATCCGGGTTCTGCTCCACGCTGGTCTGGAAGTTAGACATCGCCAGGGCGATATCTCCTTTATCCTTATAGATCATCCCTTTCCAGAAATACCCGTCGGCATAGTACTTGTCGATCTTCAGCCCGTCGTTGATGCTCTTGAACGCGTTGTCGTATTTGCGGGCAAGATAATAAACCTCTCCCAATTTAACATGGGTCTGCACGCTCTTCGGATTGATGCTGAGCGCTTTCTCGAGGGCGGCCTTGGCCAGCCCGGGCTCCGATTTCAGGATATGGTAATCGGCCATGGTAGAGAACAGGCTCATGTTCACAGAGTCGATCGTAAAACCGAACCGGAGATCTTCGTAGGCCAGGTCGTATTCTTTATGCTTCAGGTAATAAGCGGCACGCTCGTTATAAAAGCCAGGATTGGTCGGCGAAGATTTGATCTTCTGGTTCAACGCGGCCAGTTCCTCGGAGATCTTCTCCCCGCTCACCTGGTGAACACTGTCGGTCGTTACTGTTTCCACAGCCTTTACTTCTGCTTCCTTGCAGGCGCCGAAAGCCAGCATGGCCAGGATAACCAGGGTGATGTTTGTAGATATGCTTTTCAATTTACTATTCATTTGGGCCACTAAAATAATGATTTTAACCGAGGAAGGGAATGCCTGCTACCAACCCGAAGCCAGGACATCGGCAATGTGCATGGTGGTGATGGGTAACTGGTTCTTGTCGATATACCCTTGCAGATGCATCAGGCAGGAAGCGTCGGTGGAGATGATATACTCGGCTCCCGTTTCGAGCGCATGGTCTACCTTCTGCTGGGCCATGGCCGACGAGATCGGGTCAAACTTCACGGCGAAGGTTCCGCCAAACCCACAGCAGGTCTCACTTTCGCGCATCTCTGTTAAGGAAAGCTTCCTTACATTTTCGAGCAATTTACGGGGCGCTTCCTTAATGCCGCATTCGCGCAGGGCTCCGCAGGAATCGTGGTAGGTCGCCATGCCGTTCAGCTCCGCGCCGAGGTTCTCAATGTTCAGCACATTCACCAGGAAATCGGAGAACTCGTAGATATGCCCCTGGATGCTGCGGCATTTATTGTGCGATGCCGAGTTAGTGAACAGCTCGGAGTAATAGCTTTTCACCATGCCTACACAGGAGCCCGAAGGACTCACAATGTAGTTCTGCTCCGAATAATCGTCGAGGAATTTCTGCCCTACCGCTTTCGCCTCATCCCAGAACCCCGAGTTGAAGGCAGGCTGCCCGCAACAGGTCTGGTTCTCGTTATAGATCACCTTACAGCCGCACTTCTCCAATACCTTGATCATGTTAAAGGCAGTTTGGGGGTAAATCTGGTCTATAAAGCAGGGGATAAATAATTCAACGTTCATCGGTTCACAGAAGCTTCTCTGGTTACGAAAATGATAAAAATATCAATTGGTTTTATGTTTTATTCTCAATCGGAGCAATAAGGTGAGGCCCAGCACAAAGAAAGCGCCCAGGGCGAAGAGGGAATTCCGCATGCTTCCGGTCAGCTCTTCGATCAGTCCGTAAGAGGCTGTACCCAATACGATCGCTACCTTTTCCACCACATCGAAAAAGCTGAAGTACGAAGTGGTATCACGGGTTTCGGGGATCAGCTTGGAATAGGTGGAGCGGGAAAGCGACTGGATCCCTCCCATCACCATACCAACCGTGAAGGCCAGGACATAGAACTCTTTCACCGAGTACACATAATAGGCCGCGATACAGATGCCGACCCAGGTGATACAGGCCACACAAAGCGCGCGGATATTCCCGAAACGTTTGGAGAGGTAGGCAAACAGGTAGGCGCCGCCAATGGCCACGAACTGGATGATCAGGATGGTCAGGATGAGCTGACCGGATTCCAGCTTCAGCTCCTTGCTGCCGAAGAGTGCCGCGACATACATCACTGTTTGCACACCCATGGTATAGAAGAACGAAGCCAGAAGAAAAGCCTGGAGCTTACGCTGGGTCTTGAGCTCGCGCCATACCCCGGCCAGCTCATGGTAGCCCTTCCAGAAACTTTCAGCCCCGATGCGAAGCTTTCCCTTGTTCTTAGGGAGATAGAAGAATGTATACTGGGCAAAGCCGAACCACCAGATGCCCACCATCAGGAAAGCCAGGCGGGGCGGCAGGGAAGCATCGGTGATACCGAACCATTCCGGTTTCAGGATGATCACCAGGTTGAAGATCAATAAGAGCGAGCTGCCTATGTATCCCAGGGCAAAGCCCATGGCGCTCACCTTATCCTGCTCCGATTCGTCGGCGATCTCGGGCAGGTATGAATTATAAAACACGAGGCTGGATGCCCAGCCGAAGCTGCCGAATATAAAGGCCGTGAGACCGAACGTGATATTGCTGCTATCGAACCAGAACAAGGCTGAACAGCTGACTGCACCCAG
>CALNCF010000099.1 GCA_937875035.1 uncultured Sphingobacteriaceae bacterium
CCCGGGCATACCGAATACCTGCAAAACGCAGCGCAAAGCAGCGATTCGATGATGCTGATGGTAGCCGATAACCTGCGGATCGGGGTAGTGACCGGCCATGTGGCATTGAAAGATGTGGCGCAGTCGATCACCGAAGAAAAGATCATTTCCAAGCTCCAGATCCTGAACGATACATTGAAAAAGGATTTCCGCATCCAGAAGCCAAAAATTGCGGTACTGGGTCTGAACCCGCATGCGGGCGACCTGGGAGTGATCGGGAAGGAAGAAGAAACGATCATCATCCCGGCGATCGCGAAAGCCAGGCAGAAGAACATCTTCGCCTTCGGTCCCTATGCGGCAGACGGCTTTTTCGGGAAAGAAACCCACCTTCAGTTCGATGCCGTACTGGCCATGTATCATGACCAAGGACTGATCCCGTTCAAGGCATTGTCGTTCGGCAGAGGAGTTAACTTTACGGCCGGGCTGCCTTTTATCAGGACCTCGCCAGGGCACGGAACCGGGTACGACATTGCAGGCAAGAACGAAGCTTCTGAGCTATCGTTCCGCGAAGCATTGTTCCTTGCCAAGGACATCTACATGCGCAGGATGGAATATGAACAACTGACTTCCAGCCCCTTAAAAATCCATAAGCTGAGCAAAGAAAAGGGTGAGAACGGTTAATTTTTAGTTAATCGTTTCGTATTCCAATATCTTTTTATACATTTGCGGGCTATTTAAAAATCGGAGATTGAACCGTTTAAAACCATTTTCCATCCCTTTCGTAGGGCTTAAAAACGGAAAACATCAGTTCGAATTCGTAGTTGACGATACGTTCTTTAAAGAATTTGAGTATTCGCCCGTTAAAAAGGGAAAATTGATAGCTGAGGTTGAATTCAACAAGCAGGAAAACATGTTTGTAACCGAATTCTTCATCAAAGGCGGAGTTGATCTGCTTTGCGACCGCTGTAACGAAGAATACAGTCAGCCGGTCCAGGCAAACGAAAAGCTGATCTTTAAGATCGGGGAAGAAGCCTTCGATGAATCGGACGAAGTGGTGGTGATCGGGAAGAATGATCATGAGATCAACCTCGCTCCGTACATTTACGAGTTCATCAACCTGGCCATACCGATCATCCATATCCATCCGGATCAGGAAGACGGGAAACCGGGATGCAACCCGGAAGTGCTGGAAATTCTGAAGAAGCTGTCGGTTAACGATGAAGATTCAAGTCCTGATCAGAAGAAAGAGATCGTGCATGACCCACGCTGGGATGCACTGAAAAAATTAAGAGACAATTAACGTTAAATATTATTAAAATAAAGTCATATGCCACATCCTAAACGCAAAATCTCGAAGTCAAGAAGAGATAAAAGAAGAACGCATTACAAAGCAGAAGCTCCTGCTTTAATGGTTTGCCAAACTACAGGAACTGTACATATGCCTCATAGAGCATACACGGTTGATGGCAACCTGTACTATAAAGGCAAAATGATCATCGAAAACACTGCAAACTAATACTCGGTTCCTCGGAATGAGAATTGGAATTGACATCATGGGTGGCGATTTTGCTCCCCGGGCAACAACCCTGGGAGCAATTTTAGCTTATAAGGAACTCCAGGGCGACTGCCGTCTGGTGCTGATCGGTGATGAGCAGCAGGCAAGAGCGATCCTGGAAGAAGAAAGTTTCGACGCATCGGCATTTGAATTTGTTCATACCACCGAAGTGATCGAAATGGGCGAACATCCTACGGAAGCATTCCGCAAGAAACCCGCATCCAGTATTTCTGTCGGCTTCCATCTTTTAAAGGAAGGAAAGATCGACGCGTTTGCAGGCGCGGGTAATACAGGCGCCATGCTTGTAGGTTCCATGTTCAGCGTAAAGCCGATTCCCGGTATCTTACGCCCCGCTATTACTTCATACCTGCCGAAAGAAACCGGCGGATTCGGAGTAATGGTAGATGTCGGCGCCAATGCCGATTGCAAACCGGATATACTGCTCCAGTTCGGGATATTAGGCTCCATGTTCATGGAACTTATTTTCGGTACGCCTCAGCCTAAAGTAGCCTTGCTCAACATCGGTGAAGAAGCAGAGAAAGGAAACCTCCTGACCCAAGCTACCTACCCGCTGATGAAAGAGAGCACCCAGCTCAATTTTGTAGGCAATGTGGAAGGTCGCGATCTCTTCAACGATAAAGCGGATGTGATCGTGTGTGATGGCTTTACCGGCAACATCGTGCTGAAACTGGCGGAAACCTTCCATGACCTTACCGTCGGACGCGGATTCCGTGATGAGTTCTTCGACCGTTTTGATTACGAGAACTACGGAGGAAGCCCGATATTAGGTGTGAACGCACCGGTA
Source organism: uncultured Sphingobacteriaceae bacterium (assembly GCA_937875035.1). Taxonomy (GTDB): domain Bacteria; phylum Bacteroidota; class Bacteroidia; order Sphingobacteriales; family Sphingobacteriaceae; genus CALNCF01. Next base: position 2,340 of record CALNCF010000099.1, read on the forward strand.
GTAGTTGGCCATGGCATCTCCAACGAAAAGGCGATCAAGAACATGATCAGGCTTGCGAAGGATATGGTGAGCTCGGGTCTGACCGAAAAAATTAAAGCTACTTTTAGTTGATTTTATAAAAGGTTTTTTATATTTAATCCCGCTCCAATGGCGGGATATTTTTTTGAATATTATTAATTATGAATAAAATTCAAGCCGCTATCACAGCTGTACATGGTTATGTACCGGATTATATTCTAACGAATACGGAGTTGGAAACCATGGTAGACACAACCGATGAGTGGATCCAGTCCAGAACCGGCATACAGGAGCGCCGGATCCTGAAGGGTGAGGGTAAAGGAACATCCGACATGGCCGCAGAAGCCGTAAAAGGCCTGCTTGCCAAAGCCAGTATCAGCGCAGAGGATATTGACCTGCTGATCTGCGCAACCACCACACCCGACCTCCAGTTCCCTGCTACGGCAAATATCATTACCGATAAGATCGGCGCCAAGAATGCCTTTGGCTTCGACATCAATGCAGCCTGCTCCGGGTTCATCTACGCATTAACTACGGCATCCAAATTTATCGAAACCGGTTCCTACAAAAAGATCGTCGTGGTCGGTGCAGATAAAATGTCCTCTATTATAAATTACGAAGACCGTACTACCTGTATTATTTTCGGCGATGGCGCCGGAGCCGTATTGCTGGAGCCAAACGCCGAAGGCTATGGCATACAGGATGCCATCCTGTGCAGCGACGGATCGGGAAGAGTGCATCTTCACCAGAAAGCCGGAGGATCTGCCCGCCCGGCATCTCATGAAACCGTTGACGCCAAAGAGCATTACGTGTACCAGGAGGGCCAGTCTGTCTTC
>CALNCF010000100.1 GCA_937875035.1 uncultured Sphingobacteriaceae bacterium
ACTGTCCTTAAAATCTGCGCCGGTAATAGCCGTCAGCTTCCAGGAAGTGGCGTAACGTTCCGGCTTTTTAGCGTGATTGAATGTATTGTTCACATCCACGGTTTCGTATGGCTTCATATTCGAAGCATATGCCGGATTGGTAAAGATAAAGTTGTATGATTCCTGGCTGTAAGTGTATACCGGTAATGAATAATGATAGGTCATTCCATCGGGAGTGGTGACCTGGAAAGCACCGATTCCATCTGCAGGGAAGGGTCCCGATGAACGCTGGTTTAACGAACCACTGCTTCCGCGCGCGCGAAAATCAAGAAAATGCTTAGGCTTCAGAGCGGTATACCCGTTGATCTGGGCATTCGTAAAATACTGTACGAAATTACCGGCAGGCATCAGCCCGTTGCCGCCTATATTCTCAAAACTTCCATTCTCTATACCCGGAATATATGTATTTAAAACAGCATTGGTATGTGAAACCTGTAAGGGCCAGAGGTTCTTCACAAAACTCGGGTTCCTCGACAGCTCCTGTTCAAAAACAAACTGTACAGGCTTCGTAAAAGGCTTGAATGAAGAATTAGCTCCGAGGGCCGCATGATCATGATAGGAATAGTTCATATTCTCGTACACATTACCGATCCAATCGATATGCTGGTTCTTGCTCATCAGGTAAGCATAGTCGAATAAGCGTGGACTCATCTTTCCACCTATACCCGGACCGCTTACATAGTAATCATCATAATCAGGAAATTCAAAGGGAACCTTCGACGACATGCGCGAAGACTGGTATATATCCATCGTGTAGTTACGATAGCTTGTATTATTCAGTGTCTGCGTAGGGTAATCCTTGTAATAGACCGGGCCGAAATAGTTAAAGGTATCCCGCTTCATCCGGGTTTCGGTTCCGTCAAAGGGATGTTGCTTATAGATCTCGGCAGTCGTAACGGCCTGGGTCTTCCAGTCGTCGGCCACGCCGTTCACGCTCCGGCTGATCTCACCGGTATTCAGCTCCCAGCCTAACCCGATCCAGGAGGCATCCTGGTTCATCCTGATCCCACCCTGGTAGCTCAGGCTTAGAGGGAAGCTTTCGCCATTGGGTCCCGGAATGCTGAACAGAGGAACGTTATAAGAGAAATCGCCGGTGAAGGGATTCACATACTGGCTTAAAGGATCGGAGACCGGTGTGTTCCCCTCCGGAGGCGGAGCGGCATACGCCATCGCTGGAACAGTAATCTGTAAAGTGAACACAAAAAGAAGCATCATCGCCACTTTTTTGCGGTGAACATACATTGAAGAGAACATAAAATCGCTGTGTTTAGTTGGGTAAACATCGCAAAGTTAGGATTATATCATACCCCTTCAAGGCTTCGGATGTGAAGAAACCGTAAAGTTGCCTCTCTGAACCAGACCTGCTTCATCCTCAATCAATTATTTTACCCACATTCATTTCACATCTAAAATATTCCGTTAAACAGGCACCAACTACCATCAAAAGAAATAATAGATTGAATAGCCGTATCATACATTTTCGGCATGAATAATAGAAATACTTTAAAAAACAGTGCTCAGCTGGAATAACGGCAGGTACATAGCAATGAGGATCAGGCCTACGATGAGACCAAGGATCAGGATGATGAAAGGCTCGATCAGGCTGCTCATCACTGATGACTGGTGCTCGATCTCGCGGGAATATTGCTCGGCGATCTGCGAGAAGAACAATTCGAGCTGGTTCACCTCTTCTCCTACCTTAATCAGGGAGATCATGCGCGGCGGGTAGACCGTAAAAGCAGACAGACTCTTGTGCAGCGAATTCCCCTGCATCACCTGCTCACTGACCTGGTCGAGCGAAGCCTCGATCGGGTAAAAGCCGATCATCTGCTTCACCATTTGTAGGGCTCGTAAAATGGGGATTCGCGCGGCGATCAGCAGGGTCATGGAATAACAAAAACGGGTGAGGTATATTTTTTTGACCAGGGTGCCTACTACCGGCAGGCGCATGGCAAGAACAGCGCCATAACGGCGGAACCACTGCTTTTTAGCCTGCGACACCACGAAGATCACCAGCGCGATCATCACCAGGAGAATAATATATCCGTTTGCCTTCAGGAAATTAGATACATGGATAATGCTCTGGGTGATATAAGGAAGCTTTCCGCCAAAACGCTTAAAGATATCGGAGAACATGGGCACGATAAAATTCAGCATAAAGAAAATAGCGCCGAAAGAGGTCAGGAGTACAATAGCCGGGTACGTTAAGGCACCGATGATCTGCCTGCGCTGCCTGGTCTTGTTTTTATAGAATGCAGCCAGGTCATTCAGCACCGTAATGATCTTCCCTGTTTCCTCTCCGATCTGAACACTGAAATATTCATAATTCGAAAAGGCCCCTGTCTGGCGAAGCGCTTCCGACAATGTCCCTCCGGCAATCACAAAATCTTTAATGGAATGGAACAGCTTCTGCAGCGATGGCTTGCGCTGCTCGGTAGCGATCAGCTCGAAAGCGCTTTTAATATCCACCCCGGCTTCGAGCAGGATGCTCAGTTCCATGTAAAAGGATTCCCGCTGAACATCCTTCAGCCGGCTGCCCGAAAGCGAAATATCCTTGTTCAGAAAATCCAGGATTCCTTGTCCGGACTTCTCCTTTTTTACAGGCCTGACGCTTGTCTTAAATTTGCTGATGTCGATACCGCTCATAATAATTTCCCGGTTCACGGTCCTCCCTGATCAGGATGTCGGCCGCATATTCTTTCCGATAGCGTAAATATAGTGTTTCACCCTGTAACTGTACCTCCACCTGGATATCATCGCAGAACAGCCCGGGGATGGATTGAATTGCCCCTCGAAAAAAAACCTGCATATTTCTCATCCCGATACGCAGGGTATCGTTGCCCGCCCCGTGGCGGATCATCAAACTATCCTCAGCCCGGGTGTAGGTGATCACACCCTCCTCCGAATAACAGATGATTGATTGATCGTCGTACAATACCGCTTCAGCGGCAGCAATATCCTGCCGGAACGTATGGTCGAAAAAGATCAGCTCCGAATCGGCAGACGTGCTGCGCGAATGCTGCTCATATTGCCGGAGCAGGAGCGAATAACCGGTATATGCCAGGGAGATGACAATGGCGCTTAACAGCATAGCGATAGCCAGCTCCATAATAGTGAATGCAGGGATCTTTCTCATGGCTGCAGGTCGCTTAACTCATGGATCACATATACCTCTTCGCCCGAATCATTTTGTACCCGGTAGCTGACCTGCCAGAGCTCATCCGACCATTCTGCAGGATGAATCTCCTTGCTCACCTGAAAACCGGCGGGCTTATCTCCAGGAAGTCCCCTCCCTTCTTCTTCCCGGAAATACCGGATCATCGATTCGTACTGCAGGATGCGCGAAGCCCGGGCAGAAGACGATACCTGCACCATAATCATCACCGTGATGGTTAAAGCCGCGATGAGGATCAGCATGGCAATAATAACCTCGTATATGGAGCTGGCTTTAATACGTTTCATTAGGCTGGGTTGTATGTATACCGGCATTAGAGTAGGCCGGTCTTTTCAGTATTCCGTTTTTACCACCCCTGTTAAACATTCCGTACAGGAACGACCGGGAACGTTCCGCTGCATTCATTTCCACATCCAGCAAATGATTCTCGTAGGCCGAGGTGGTGGTTCTTAAAATAAATTTATGGGTAACCACTGTCCCATGTACCCGACCCTTCATATCCAGGAAACCATCCACATATAATTGCCCGTACAGCAAGGATGCTTCATCAAACAGCGCATAGGTCATGCGCGCAGAACGCAGCTTCTGGAAAGAAAGAACACTGCCCTCCACCACCGAACGCTTGCCTACAAGCATTACCGGAACCAGCTCCTTGTCATCCTTCATCCGGATAAGTACCAGTGAAGAAGGATATTCCAGCTGCACATCATCCTCTACGATCAGCGAATCGGTAGCGACCGCCTGCAACGTTCCCCGGAACCCTTTACAGATCCGGATCACCGGGGCGGAAAGGATCACATCCTCCAGCAAAGCCTGGCGTTCTACCACAATCTCTTTTGCAGAGAAGACCAGGATCCTCCCGCGAAGCGACTGATGCTGCAGGATGATCCGGCGCGGAGACAGGCAGGCAAGCGCCTGCTCATTGAACGAACGCAGCAGTGTATCGTAAGGAAGCAGCTTCGGCACCAGGAGAGGCTTTATATGGGCTTTGATCTGTACACTATCGGTCAGTGCGGCCAGGTGAACGGTAACGCTGGCTTCAGGTTGCGGAAGCTGCGGGGTACTCTTATAAACCGGGCCCTCTGTAAGCTTCCCCCCGCTGAAGGGCTTACCCGAAACGATTGCCGGACGGATCCCTCCACGGGGAGCATACACCGCACCGCTGATCCGGGTATTTCCCGCTAAAGAAAGCACATTGTTCTGATCGGAAAGATATAACACAGCAGCAGCCGTATCCGTCGACGTTATTTTTTTGCCGAGCAGGAAAGAATGGTGTCTGGCCCTTCCATTCAGAAATGCCGAAGCAGCCCCACTTTGCCATACCCCCCAAGAATCTTTTTGTAAACGGATGCTGTCTTCACCGGTACGAAAGAGATCTGCCTCCATTACCTGGCCCGGGGCAACCGGTCTGTCGCCCGATAACAATAGCAGGCTGGCAGCCTGCAGGTTCCGCTCCAGACTCAGGTCCGTTTCATACACACTAACCTGCAGGCGGTGATAGTATGAGCTGAACACCAGGGCCGAAGTGAGAACAGCCATCAGCAGGCAAACAATAATAACGATGTATAAGGCCCCGGCACGGATCATGATCAGGTCGATTTCTTTTCAGGTTCCGCAGGAACAACCTTAAAGAACTTATGCATTTTTACATCCGGTTCCTTTTCTTCTTTCTTCCTTTCTTTCCCCTCTCTTATTTTCTTTTCCCTGGGAACAATCAATTGCCCCTTCCTGTAATTCCGGGTATAGCTGGTATCTGCTTCGTACATGTATAAGCGGCCGTCCAGCTCATTATTCTTATAGGTTCCCGAACACGTTTTCCGCCCGTCTGGTGCATACTCGGTAAAGGCGCCGTTCCTGATCCCCTTATTCCAGGAGATATTTCTTTTCAGCTCACCCTGCGGATACCACTCTTTCCATACCCCATCTTTCAGACCGTAGCAATAATCACCTTTCATCTTCAAGCGCTGCGTACCTTCATATACCTCGGTATAGGGTCCATGCAAGAGTTTCCCGCTATAGGCACCCCGGGTATAGATCAGCGCCTGGTTATGAAAAGATGCGTACACACAGGCATCCGAAAGCGGGGCTTGCGGTGCACGGCCTGCCGTATGAAAATAGATCACTCCCGAATCAACCGGCAGTGTAACGGTATTGCTGTATTCCCTGGCAAAGGTCGAATCCGGCTTCTGCGCGTTCGCAAATAAAGGCAGTGCCAGTAAGAAGCAAATAACAGTTGTTTTATTTACGAAGAACATAGTCTTTTTTATTAAATGTGATCTTTACCGAATCAGGCCAGCACTTCAATACCCTGATCTCCCCGGTTTCCTTACCCTCATCAACCATCCGCTCGCTACCCTCATAGCGTATAATGGCAATCTTTCGTTTATTCTTAGTATTGCTGATCATTCCCAGAAAAGCGATCTCCGGCAATACCACTTCCGGCTTTGGCTTTACTGTCTCCCGGCTTTTCGCCGTACGCACCGTATTCGGTCTTACATAACGTTCACCCAGGAAAGGATCGCGGTAATACAATACCAGGTGATCGTCCGAATCACTGCGGGCGAGCCCGGCCCCTGCTCTGCTCTGAGTGCTCAACGTCCCGGACTGAGGCTCATGGCTTCCTGCGGTATGAACGACCCTCCATATGATCAGGCCCCAGATGCCAAGCACCAGGAACAGGAGAAAATAAGTAAAGCCCTTGCTTTTCATTAATTGATCCTGAAATTTCTCAACTCACTTTTTGCACTCTCGTTACCCGCTTTGTCTGTTGCGCTCACCTGCCAGTATATATGCTCACTGCTGCCTCCAAGGTTGAACGAGTAACCTGTGGAAGAGAGCATCAAAGGGAATGACGGATTATAAGGACTCACCGAGTCACTCTTGTATACATACAGCTTATAGGAGATCGCCTCCGGAACCGCAGCCCAGTTCAGAGCGACAGGTTTCGGAAGGCTGCTGTTCCTGATGGGCGCAATGAGCACAGGCGCCCCGGGCGGGCTTACATCATAACGGATGGTATTAATTCCGGACCATTGCGACAAGGCGGTATCATTCTCGGCACGCCCCCGCCATTGATAATGATTTTCGGTTAAAAAATGATAGGCTAAAGACAGGGAAGTCGTGGTATGATTATACACAAGATCCTGTTCATCGTTAAAACCCATGGTATCGATCTGCACCCGGTAACGCGTAGCCCCGAAAAGCTCCTGCCATTGAAGCTGCACCTGCTGGGTATTGGTTTCAGTACCGGTAGCAGGGGCTGACAGGATCACGGACTGGCCGGCAATAGACGAAGGCGTAATGGTCAGGTGATACGTGGTAAAAGGCGTCATGCTGCTGCCGTTCCTCGCCCTCAGGCGCCATTCGTATACGCCCGGCTTAAGCAGGTAAGTAAACTTGTTTTTCTTTACCACGGTATCAAGCACCAGCACAGCGATGGAGTCGAAAGAAGGAGAAACAACCTGCAACTGGTAGTCGATGGCTGCGCCCATTTCATCCCACCAGAAAGTCTGCGCGTATATGCCCGTACGAACATGATCGCCCGGCGCCAGCAGGTGTACGCGCTGATCGTCCAGCGGGTCTTCGATCACATCACTGCATGCCATCATTCCTGCGGCAAGCAACAGCAACCAGCTATATTTCACGATTCCGTTCATGTTCATCCCCCTTTAAAATAATAGTTTGTATATAGAGTTTCAACCTCAGCTTTCTTTTCCTGGTCTGTGTCTCCGTGCGCGAATAAAAAACAGCGGAAGAGATCCGGCCGGCCTCCTCTTCCCGTTCCATCCTGTGCAGGAACTGTAATAGCCCGGCATAGCTTCCTTCCAGCTCCATCGTGCTCGTCATCATAGTAACCTGGTTCTTTTCTTCCATGGAAGAGGCTGGCAGCTGGTATAAACGTACCTGGTATTTCTGGCACCAGCCGTTGGCAATGTCCAGCAACCGCTCTTTCGCTTTCAGGGTGTCTGCCATGTATTTTGATAAACGCTCATTGATCTCCAGCAGCCGCTGTTCTGAACGCAGCTCCTCTTCGGGCAAATTTTCAGCCTGGCCCATCAGGGTATTCACCTGCCGGTAGTCGCGGTACAGGTCGATCGTTTTACGGAATCCCCAGGAATAGCATATCAGCAGGAACAGTACACAACCGGCCAGCAATGCAATCAGCTTATTCTTATATCCCCGCAAAAAACTGCTCATTTCAGATCGATGCTTAGTTTAAATTCTCCCGCCTTTTCACGTTCGTTAAAAGTATAATCGGTAATATTAACGGTCTTCGCCCAGCTTTGCTTCTTCATTTCCTTTATCCAGTTATTCAGATCACCACTGCTTTGCGAGGTACCGCTGATCAGTATCCTGTCTGTATCGAACTGCAGGGTTTTATTTCGCTCCGACTGCTTCTTATCCAGAGGATTCAGCTCCATAGCGGTCAGGCGGATAGACGAAGGCACACCGGCCGCCAGGCGATCGGCATAGTATGAAAGGCGCGAGGCTTCCATCCACCCGGTCTCGTCCAGGAATCTTTCCTTTTCCGACAATTGCCGTTTCACCTTTTCGTGATCGTTCATGCGTTCCCGGTAGCCGTGATTCCGGCTGTCCAACTCTTGCTTCCGGGTATGCAAATACGTGAACGTGCCGAAGTTGATCATCAGGAGCAACAGGAAGAACAGCAGGGCGGCCCAGCCTGTGATACGGAACAACTTTTTATACGATTGCTCTTCCCGGTGCTGATCTACCACAGAGACCTCCAGCCGGCTGCTTTCCATCTTCAGCAGGAAATTAAAAGCAGCGGCATAGCTCAGCAGGAACTGTCCGCCGATATGTTCATCGCCCAATCTCGATGCCGCACCAGCAACCGGCTCACCAATACTTACCGTAGTTATAGCGCCTCGCATAACACCCAGTGTGTACCGCCCCGCCTGTATGGGCTGATCCGTATCCATCCAGTCGAACAAGGGCTCCAGCGCAAACGGTCCCAGCGCGACCTGTATCACCCCGAATCCATCTGCATACAGCTTAGCCAGGATCTCATCAGCCTGCGACCGGCGTACCAGCGAAACCCAGTCGCCCTGCGGCGATGGCGTTTGCTGCACATAGAAATCGCCGGGATGCGCATTAGGCAATACCGTTTGTACAATTTTTGCCTGGTCAACA